>JAHIOG010000419.1 GCA_018895675.1 bacterium | reverse complement strand
TCATGCGAACAGACAAAAACCCGCGCTCAGTCAGAATCTCAATCATCCAAATCGGAAGCAATAATGGCTGGAAATGAGGAAAATATAAAGAATCAACCCAAAGTTACTTTTATTGAACTCGGCTCAGTGAATTGCATCCCCTGTAAACAGATGCAGCCGGTAATGAAAGCAATTGAAGAAAAGTATCCCGAACAGGTCAAGATCATTTTTTACGATGTCTGGACAAAAGAGGGAAAACCCTATGCTCAGCAGTATAAAATCCGGGTAATTCCAACTCAGGTTTTTCTGGATTCCGCCGGCAATGAATTCTTCCGGCATGAGGGATTTTTTCCATTAGCCGAAATTGAGAAAATCCTGCAGCAAAAAGGAGTTCAGTGAAAAAGCATACAGGGTTTCTGATTGTATATATAATCGCACTGACCTTTCTGCTCAGTATATCGGCGCAGCCGCTCCCCGAAGGCACGCAACCAGTGGTAAAATACATTGGCAATCTGACCCTGCTGATCGATAGCGATGCTTGCCCTTGCATTCAGGAAAGAAATCGGGAAATTTCGAAAACCCTGTCCGGTTTAATTGAAAATGCGCTAATCGACACTAATTTTATAAAATACCAAAAATACGACTACGCGAAGCAGCCGGATATCGTCGATTCACTGCTAAAAATCGGTCACGAGAAATTTCTACCCGTTCTCTCCCTGCGCTCCCGCGACAATTTTCTTTTCTATGAATGTTCTTTTAAAATGGATTCAACGCAGTTTATCGAAGGTCTGCAAGAATTAATGAATATATATCGGAAAGAGGTAAAACATTGATTGAAATACTTTTTACGAATTTATCTCACGCGCTGAATTCAATGCCAGTCATCGCCCTGCTGGCGGCATTCGCCTGGGGAATTCTCAGTATTCTGCTCAGTCCTTGTCATCTATCCAGTATACCTTTAATTGTCGGCTTTATTAATGGTCAGGGAGACGTATCTGTTTCCAGAGCATTTAAGCTGTCCTTATTATTTTCTGTTGGGATACTAATTACGATAGCGCTAATTGGTCTGATCACCGGTCTTTTGGGAAGAATGTTAGGAGACATCGGCAGGTTTGGCAATTATCTGGTTGCAATAATTTTTTTCCTGGTTGGATTATACTTACTGGATTTGATTCCGTTAAATCTTTTTAATGCGCCAAATCCGGCAAATATCAAGAAGAGGGGATTAATGGCTGCGTTGTTACTTGGATTTATATTCGGAATTGCCCTTGGTCCCTGTACTTTTGCCTATATGGCGCCCATACTGGCAATAACACTTAATACAGCAAGTACGAGATTCCTGTTTGGTGTTTTATTGCTGGTGTTTTACGGCATCGGACACTGTTCGGTTATCGTGTTTGCCGGCACATTCACTGAGACGCTTCAGCGATACCTGAACTGGAATTCCGAATCTAAAGGCGCCGTGTGGCTTAAAAAGACCTGCGGGTTTCTGGTCATTCTCGGCGGAGTTTATTTACTATTCAACTAAGTAGGAGTTTATATAATGGCTGAAAAACATTTAAATATATTTGAGAAATACCTGACCCTATGGGTATTGCTGTGCATTGCCGGTGGAATTCTTATGGGCAAAATCGCACCGGGTGTTGCGGTAAAATTGGACACCTTTTCAGTTCATCAAGTCTCAATTCCCATCGCTATCTGCCTGTTCTTCATGATGTATCCTATCATGGTAAAAATTGATTTTTCCGAAGTAATAAAAGCGGCAAAAACGCCTAAACCGGTTGCCATGACACTCATTATTAATTGGGCAATCAAACCTTTTACCATGTACCTGATCGCCTATCTTTTTCTCGGAGTATTTTTTAAGAAATTTTTGCCCGGAACGGAAATCCTGAAAAGCGGTCAGGAAGTGGAACTCTGGCGCAGTTATATTTCCGGCGCAATCTTACTCGGAATAGCGCCCTGTACGGCGATGGTACTGATGTGGAGTTATCTGGCAAAAGGCAATGACGGCTTAACGCTAGTAATGGTAGCAATCAATTCGCTGACGATGCTGGTGCTTTACGCTCCATTAGGCGGCTTCCTGCTGGGTGTCAATGCTATGCCGATTCCCTGGCAGACAATACTGTTTTCAGTTGGAATTTACGTTGCCCTTCCTCTGATTGCCGGATATATCTCCCGAAAATGGATTATCAAATCCAAAGGACTCGACTGGTTTAATGAAAAATTTGTTCACTTTCTTACACCTGTCAGTATTAGCGCATTATTGATTACCCTGGTGCTTCTCTTCTCATTCAAAGGTGAGATAATCGTACAGAATCCTTTAACGATATTTTGGATAGCCGTTCCCCTTTTCATTCAGACGGTTTTTATATTCAGCTTAGGATTCTTCCTGTTCTCCAGAATATTGAAACTATCGTATCACGATGCGGCGCCGGCTTCCATGATCGGCGCTTCTAATCATTTTGAGGTTGCCATCGCAACAGCCACAATGCTGTTC
>JAHIOG010000418.1 GCA_018895675.1 bacterium | reverse complement strand
CATTCTTATCTTGGTTATGTTTAATTATTGGCGTGAGCGTTCCTGTGCGTCTCCATTCAAAATATGCCGATAATATATCTGGCAAATTGTTTCGCTCCGGTGTGTCTTTGAGAGCATTGTCATGCCCAATATTATTACTGATGGACATAAATATGTGCCCTTGTTCTTCGGATGCTTTCTTCTTTTTACGCAAATGTAAAATAGATGTTTTGATATTTGCTTTTGCTTTAAAGAAAGCGTTAAACGGAAGAGAATGAATTCCTAAAATAACGAAATTTTCCATTAGCCATTTTCGTTCGACAAGGAGAGTATCACCATTCAACACTGTATCGTCAATTACAATAAGCATTTGCCCGCAGGGCTTGAGAAGTTCCAAATATCTATCCAAGAATAAAACATTTGATTTTGCAGATGATTGTCCGTTTGCAATTTGACGTTGGTCCAATATAGTTGCCTCATCTTCATTGTTTCTTTTGTATGTCATACTGAATGGTGGATTAGTCAGCACCAAATCAAACATCTCTGGATTAACATTCTTTCGGTATTCACTAACTTCTCTTTTTTGTTCACTGGGCATATCATCAGTTATGTTGGAAAGACTATCTAATCCGTCTGCGTTAAAAACATGACTACCACCGTCTCCGTGAAGATACATATTAATTCGCGCAATTCTGGCGACCCGCTCGTTTGCATCAATACCGTAAAGCGCTTCGTTACATATTATATTTTTTCTTTCCTGTCGTTCTGTTTTATTAAATCTTGTATCGTTCCGTAATTGCGCCAACAAATGAGCCATTGCCTCAATCAGAAACCCAGCAGTTCCACAACAGGCATCAATTATTTTCGGAGATTTCATTATATCTACACCGTCTAACCCAATACGCGTCATAAAGTCCACCACAGGGCGTGGTGTAAAATACTGCCCAAGCGCCCTTCCGCGTACAGCCGCATTCAAAAAGACTTCAAACATTCGGCCATTTAAATCTTCATCGATTGAACTGAGATTAATTTTTTCAAACCGGCGCACCAATTCTTTACATGTTCCCGCAGATAATTTTAAAGTTTCATTTGTCTCAAAAATACGCTTCTTGCCACGTCTGATACTTTCTTCCAAATCATTTCTTAGTGTTTGGAAAAGAATATCTCTAATAGGGTGTGGCGATGTCTTTACTTGTGCGTTGAGCCAATCGAACGTCATTGGAAGTGTAAATGTTTCGACTTCTCCCGCTACTTCTCTTTTCTTATCTTCCCTAATTTTAAGAAAAATGAATTTACAGAATTCGAAAAATGCATCTGTTGGAGTCAGTTTTTCTTTTTTCCATACGTAGTCATGTGATTCTTGAAACAGCTTATTTAGTTTATCAGAAGCAATCGGCCCGAAAGGTAATCTCCCTTTGGATACTTCTTGAACGCTACGATATTTTATGTATCCTCTAAGTGTGACATATGGTGGTGAACCACTTGCAAAATCCGAAAGTTTTAAAGTTACAATTGGAACAACGCTATCATGTTTGTATAACGAAGTAATGTGACCATTGCTCAACAAAAGCCATTGGACACGTTCTTCATCCGGCTTATCCTTGTTGTGGCTCAAAGCATAACTTGCTGCCTGTCCCCAATGTTTCGACAGTATTTCATTTGGTGATTTTGCTTCCACTACAACCTTTACAGCCTTGTTTGGCCTCAAAAGAAAAAAATCAACCGCTTTGGGTTTAGATTTTATTCCATCATTAATGACCAGAGCTGGTATACTTTTCTTTGGGACAATCGAAATTGGAGGATACCCTAAATCTGTGAACAAAGGCGCAAGTAACCGTGTTTCAACTTCTGCTTCAGACCTTAAATCTTTAGCTTGTAGTTTAAATAAGCTGCTATATTCGCCAATTGCTTTTGCCATTTAATCTATTTCTCCTTTGCTTTTGTTGCAAAATTAACACTTTTGCTACATTGCTGTATTATCAAAGTTTAGTTAAATAAATATAATCAAGACCTTCACGTTTGAATATGTTTGTT
>JAHIOG010000417.1 GCA_018895675.1 bacterium | reverse complement strand
TGGCGTCTATATCGGCGACGATTTGCAAAGCGCTGAAACTCGACACCGAATTGGCACACGCTATCGGACTGGGTCACGATCTCGGGCATGCACCCTTTGGACATGCCGGCGAATCGGCGCTCAATCGCCTCATGGAAAAACCCTTTATTCACGAAGTTCATAGCCTTAGAGTTGCCGATAAACTGGAAAACTACGGTAAGGGATTGAATCTGACTTTTGCAGTACGCGACGGAATTATCTCCCACTGCGGTGAAGTAGATGAACAGTTTGTCGAAGTGGCAACAGCTCCGAACAACCTGGATGAGGCAGCATTCCGCCCGACATCACCCAACACCTGGGAAGCCTGTGTGGTACGCATCAGCGATTCCATCGCCTATCTCGGCAGAGACCTCGAAGATGCCATCAAAGCTAATCTGATCACAGCCGATGATATTCCAAAAAACATTCGATCAAGTCTCGGAGTAAAGAACAGCGATATTATCAACAAACTGGTATTTGACGTCATAGACTGGTCGAAAACAAATGATAAAATTGGTTTTTCACCCGAAATGTTCAACCTCCTTAAAGCATTCAAGCGATTCAGCCGCACCCACATTTACGATAATCCCAAAATGGATTACTGGAACAGCTATTCCGAAACCGTCCTGAAATCCATATACCGCTATCTATGTCAGCTTTTCAAAAAAAATCAAGCCGACTTCGAAGCCTATGCAGCCAGTAAAACAGCGCTGGATAATAAATTCGGGAATTACATCAAAGCCTTACAGGAAATCTACTCCTTAAATGGTTTTGACAGAGATACCATTCTGACGGATTATATTGCCGGAATGACCGATAGCTATGCCTTGCACTGTTTTGAAAATATTCTGACAACCGGAACCACGGGCCTTTGAAAATTTAAACATGTAAATCTTTATGCGGGCAGCGCACCAAATGATGAAAACAAAGGGATTCAAATGACTCAACAAAGTGATCACATAAAATCGTTCTATGATGAGTTGCTTCGGACACGGTTATTTTCTTTTATAAATGCGACGCCCGGGTTCGTTCATAATATCAGTAACCCGCTTACTATTATCGCTACCCGGGCCCAGTTATTGCAACTGAAAATGCTACAAAATACTGATTTCAAGAAGATGGTAGAACAGAGTAAAATCATTGAATCAATGCTGAATAACATTGTCTACATCAGTCGGAACATCCTTGATCAAAAATTCAAATTACTAAATATTAATGAGCTTCTAAAAAATGAATTGACCTTCTTACTGACCGATTTATTTTTTAAACATAATGTGGAAAAAAAATATCAACTCCATCCCAATCTACCAAAAACAAAAGGCGTCTATTTTCATATTTCAACGGTTTTCTTCTGTGTTATGCAGTTACAGTTTTTCCTGATGCGGGATGCTGTCGAAAAAAAAGTTTCTGTTCGAACATCTGAAAAAGATAATAACATCATCATCGATATTACCGGAACCGGTGAGAGACTATCTGAAGTAGAAGTAAACCAAATATTTTCAAAATCAATAAATCTGGAAACAGATGACATTAAACCAAAGCAACTACTAATTAATAATCTTGCGAAATCGTGCCAAATAACGTCTGACGATAACATTATATTAGTCGTTGAGAGCAACCCTTACCAAACTCATTATCAAATGGTAATACCGATAATCCATGAGTAATAAATATGCATAAGCCACGAATATTAGTCGTCGATGACGAACCCTATATCTGTGAAGTTCTGGTTGAAATTCTCCAAGGTGAAGACTATGACATCGAATCCGCTTATAGCGGCAACGAGGCAATCGTGAAATTCAGTGAAGGATTATTCGATCTCGTTCTGCTGGATATCGGCATGCCTGTCATGGGAGGACTGGAAGTATTGAAGAGGCTAATCAGCTTAGACCCTGCTGTTGCGGTCATCATGGCAACGGCACAACATGATATTGCAACTGTCGTTGAAGCCGTCAAAATGGGAGCTGAGGATTATGTCCTCAAACCCTTCAACGATATCAATTTAATCAAAACATCCGTTCAAAAAGCGCTAAAGATAAAAGCCATCAAGGATGAGAACCGATACCTGAAAGATCAACTTAAACGAACATCGAAAACTCATTCTATCATCGGAAATTCCCTTCAGATACAGGAGTTAATCCGGATGATCAGCAAGGTCGCGCCACTGAATACAACGGTAATGATAATTGGCGAAACCGGGACGGGCAAGGAACTTGTAGCGCAAGCCATACATCAGTACAGCAACAGATCCGATAAAAAATTTATCAGTATAAACTGCGGCGGACTGCCGGAAACATTATTGGAATCGACTTTATTCGGATATGAAAAAGGTGCGTTCACCGGGGCTTTTAAACGCACAAAAGGCGTGTATGAGGAAGCAGAAGGCGGAACCTTATTTCTCGATGAAATCGGCGAAACCAGTCCCGCTCTGCAAGTGCGACTTCTGCGTGTTCTTCAGGAAAAAATGTTCCAACGGGTTGGCGGCATGGAAAACATAAGTTCAAATGTCCGGATTGTCTCGGCTACAAATAAAGACCTTCTCAATGAAGTAAAAGCCGGTCGATTCAGAGAAGACCTCCTATACCGGTTAAATGTTATTATGCTCAATATACCGCCTTTTAAAGAACATCTGGATGATCTTCCCCTACTAGTAAAATATTTCATCGAAAAATATGCTGCATTTCATGATAAGAACATAAGCGGTATCGAAAAAGACGCTCTGAACTATATGATGAATTATAACTGGCCTGGTAATATTCGTGAACTTGAAAATGTCGTTGAGCGAGCTGTCGCATTGTCGGAAAGCACAACGATCACTGAGGCTGATCTCCCCGGTACTATCGTTTCCAGGAGTGACAATACATCCTCAAAACAACAGACGAAAGCCTTTTCTATAGCAAAGAACGATTTTGAAAAAACTTATCTGCTGAATATTCTGAAAAGGCATAACTGGAATATTGCAAAAGCCGCCCGTGAAGCGCACATACCACGCCAGAATTTTTACCAGAAATTGAAGAAATACAATATCTCCCGTCAATAGTGTCATATATTTATTACAATCAAAAGTAATTTTCGTCCTTCTATTTCCGTCTTAATTAAAAGATAATTTCATAAATTGTGTCATAATAATATGACACTTTTAGTATATTATTAAAAATATAAAAGCCTATATGTTATTAATATATAAACACTTACAAGAATTGGCACATCCTTTGACATTAAAGGGTGTGGATAGTTGAAAAATTTATATAATAAAAAATTATGCAAACATCAGTTACTAAAAATATTCCCGGCAAAGACCTGATCGAACAACGAATCCGTTCATTTGTTTTGCTGAACCGAATTCCGAAAATTGATCTGTCGAACATAGGTTTTATCGATCCCTCGGTTGTAGGACTGATCCCGGAAGACACTGCCCGCCAGTTTCTCGTTATTGCTTTTGCTCAAAATAAAGGCGTGCTTTCAGTTGCAATGGCGAATCCCTTCGATCCTCTGGCGCTTGATATCATTCAGCAGAAGACCGGTTTTCAAGTTGAGATTAATTATGCTCCTCAGTCGATCATTGAAGCCGAAATTGAAAAGTATTACGCCCAGAAAGCAAACATTGAAGAAAGTATGAAGGAACTGGTCGACTTTGAAATAGAGGACGAAGAAGAGGATGACGAGGAACAGCTCCGAATACAGGCGGAAGATGCCCCGGCAATAAAATTCGTAAATCTATTACTTTTACAAGCCACCCAGGATCGTGCCAGTGACATCCATATCGAGCCTCAGGATAAAGAGATCAAGGTTCGTTTACGGGTTGACGGCATTTTAAGAGAAATCCCTCCCCCTCCAAAGCGAATGCAATCCGGTATAATTTCCCGGATTAAAATCCTGGGTGGTCTTGATATTGCCGAACGGCGCGTCCCTCAGGACGGCAGAACCAAGATAAAAGTATTAGGCCGCCAGATCGATATTCGAATCTCCACGCTTCCGACAATCTATGGAGAAAAAGTTGTGATGAGAATTCTTGATAAAGGGAGTGTTTCACTAAATATTAACGACATCGGTTTTGAAACCAAACTGATGACAAAATTCAAAGAGGTGCTGACCCAGGCACACGGAATGATCCTCGTCACCGGTCCTACGGGCAGCGGAAAAACAACTACCCTTTATTCATCGCTCAACTTTGTTAATTCACCGGAAAAGAACATCATAACCGTTGAAGATCCGGTTGAATATAGACTAAAGGGAATTAACCAGATACAAGCGCGTCCGCAGATTGGACTTACTTTTGCCGCGGGTTTGAGGTCTATTCTCCGCCAGGACCCCGATATTGTAATGGTTGGTGAAATCCGGGATAAAGAGACCGCGGAAATTGCAATACAGGCTGCTCTTACCGGACATTTAGTCCTATCGACTCTCCACACCAATGACGCAGTCGCCACAATTATACGGCTGCTTAATATGGGAATTGACAAATACCTGATCTGTTCATCGCTTTCCCTGGTTATTGCCCAGCGGCTTGCCCGGAGAATATGTCTTCATTGCAAATATCAATATACACCGGATGTGGATATACTAAACAGACTCAAATCGTTGAGAGTTAATCCCGAGGAAATCACTTTTTATAAAGGCAAAGGGTGCGATCATTGTGCCGGTTCGGGTTTTTGGGGTCGAGTCGCAGTCTATGAATTTTTTCTTCTATACACCGAGATCAAGGAAATGATCATTAAAGATGCCTCTGAAGAAGAGATGAGACTAAAGGGGCAAGAACTGGGAATGGAATCGTTGCTCCGGAACGGCTTAAAAAAAGTAAGAGAAGGCTTAACAACTGTTGACGAAGTTTTAAGGATCATCTAATATGGCGCAATTCAATTATACGGCGATTGACGCGCATGGAAAAAAGATAAAGGGTACTTCAGAAGCCGAAAACTCTTTTGCTTTAGCCGCCCGGCTCAGAAAACAATCCATCACCATCATATCTGCCGAACGTATGGAAGAAAAGCGAATTAAGAAGGACAAAAAAACCGGTAACTCTTTTTTTTCTCTGGCAAAAAGAATAACGACTGAAGACCTGGTAATTTTCTACCGACAATTATCAACAATGGTAGATGCCGGAGTGCAATTAGTGGATAGCCTGGAAATCTTAGCCGATCAGGCGGGGAACCCAACATTCCAGAAGGTAATTCAGGATGTAAAAGGAAATATAGAAGCCGGGGAGAGTTTCTCGGCGGCGTTAGCCCGTCATTCCCATATCTTTCCAAGTTTAGGAATTTCAATGATCAAAGCCGCTGAACTAGGCGGAAACCTTGGTAGTATTCTCAGCCAATTAGCAACCTATGTCGAAGATAAAGATAAAATTGATAAGAAAATAAAATCGGCGACATCCTATCCACGGTTTATTTTGATATTCTTCGGTCTGGTTCTTGGCGCAGTCGTATTTGGACTAATGCCGACATTCAAAAATATCTTTGAATCCTTCGGAGCGGAATTACCGGGTATCACCCTGATGATGTTAGCTATCAGTGATTTTGCGAAAAATAACATTCTCTATGAGATTGTATTGATTATAGGATTAGTATTCGGTTTCAAAATGTTTGCACGAAGCAATTGGGGACATCACTTTATTGACGGCATGAAATTCAAAATCCCGATTTTCGGAAAAATGGTAACGAAGTCCACTATAGCCCGCTTTTGCAAAACATTGGGCACATTGACCAAAAACAGCGTACAATTAGTTGACGCTCTCACAATTTCCGCAGAGACAGCTAATAATGTTGTCATTCAGGAAATCGTGGAAGATGTAAAGAAGAACGTAACCGGCGGAGCATCCCTAGCCAGATCGATGCAGGATCACGCAATATTTCCGGTTATGATGGTTAAAATGATAGCGGTGGGCGAACAGTCCGGCGCTATGGAAATTATGCTGGAAAAGGTTTCCGAGTTTTACGACAGGCAATTTAATTCTTCAATTGATGGTCTTACCTCTATTATAGAGCCGGTCTTAATGATCGGACTCGGAGCCATAGCGCTGATTGTAGTTCTTGCCGTGTATCTCCCCATTTTCCAAATGTCGGGAATGATCGGTGAGTAGTGTTGAATATGCCTTCCGGGGAATAAAAATCATCCTTCGTAAGGCTTGAAAATTGAGTTAAACAAATCGACTTCAAAAAAATCATGAAGTTGAAAAAAGGAGGAAAGTAAAATGAAGAAATTCTTCAAAAACCAAAAAGGTTTCACCCTTGTTGAGTTGATGATCGTCATCGTCATCGTCGGTATTCTGGCTGCGGTAGCCGTGCCTATCTACACAGCCAATATCAAAAAAGCGAAAATGTCGGAATGCGACGCCGCGCTCGGAACTATCAGGACGGCGCTGCGGGTCTATTACGCCACTAATGATCCAACACCAGCATATCCCATATATACTGGTGCGGTGGCTAGTTGCCCTGATTTGGATATCGATGCCGCCGACTTGTTGGGAAAATATTTCGATCCAGTGCATTATACTCTAGTATCTACTGCTATTGACTACAAGATTACCTGTGATGCTATTACTGCGATTAGCACCGATTCAGTTCGTACTCTCGACCACTTAGGTGTGTTGAAGGACGGTAACTAAGGGCAGTCAATCTTAAAGAGGGGGCAATTGTCCCCTCTTTTTTCCCTTGATGATATCATGATCAAATTCATTAAAATAGAAAAATATTTAGGCAACGAATCGGGCACGACACTTGTGGAAGTGATGGTGGCTATTATCATAACTACTATTATCATGATCGGCGGCTTGCAATTTTTCTATGGCGGCAAACTCTTTTTGAATCACGGCAAAAGCCGACGCATCGCTCTCGCCATCGCCGAACAGAGAATGGAAACGGTTCTGCGCTATCCATATAATCAGATGGCGGACAGCCTATCTGAAGCAGGCACGGTAATAGACGGCAATTGGACGAGAAGCACAACAGTCAGCGGTATAGATGACGACACCGACGGTCTCGGAGCCGACGATAGTGATGTAAATACCGACGATTACCGGAAAATTGTGGTTACGGTAGATTGGGGCGAATCGTCAAACAAAAGCG
>JAHIOG010000416.1 GCA_018895675.1 bacterium | reverse complement strand
GTTGCGATGATATCGCTGTTTCTGATTGGTACAGGCATGGCGATGCTCCAGGTAGCCATCAATCCGCTGCTGAGGGCTGCCGGCGGTGAGGAACATTTTGCATTCAATTCCGTTGCTGCCCAGCTGGTTTTCGGACTTGCATCCTTCATCAGTCCGCAGGTCTATAGTTACCTGGTTCAACACCTGCGGAATTACAGTGACAATGAAAATATATTGATTCGCATTTTAGCCGGAATTGTGCCTCAGGACCTCCCATGGATTTCATTATATTGGGTTTTTGTGGCTGTAACATTGATTATGGTCATCGTATTAATAGTTATTCGGTTGCCTAAGATCGAATTGAAGGTGGATGAACGAGTTGAATCACTCCGTACGACTGCAAATCTTTTTGGGCAGAAGGTGGTTATTCTATACTTCTTTGGTATTTTTGCGTATGTTGGGACCGAACAGGGATTGGCGAACTGGATGTCAAAGTACCTGGCCATCTATCATGGCTTTGATCCGTTATTGCTTGGAGCGGATGCGGTTTCTTCATTCTGGGGATTGCTGACGGCGGGTTGTTTGCTGGGACTAATCCTGTTGAAGTTTTTTGACAGTCGCAAAGTTTTAATCTGGTTCTCTTCGGCAGCGATTATAAGCTTGACAGTATCACTTTTCGGAACGGCAAAAATGGCATCAATCGGACTGCCGGCCACCGGTTTTTTCCTGTCGGTAATGTGGTCGATTATCTTTTCTCTGGCCCTGAATTCAATCGATAAATATCACGGATCGTTTTCCGGAATTCTTTGTACCGGAATTGTAGGCGGAGCCTTTGTTCCACTGATTGTGGGAGGATTGGGCGACCTGTTTGGATTAAAAGCCGGCATGATGTTTTTGTATGTCACTCTGGGATATATTTTAAGTATCGGTTTTTGGGCAAAACCTCTCATTACTAATAAAACCGTTTCGTTGAGGAAAGAGAACTAAATGAATAATGCTCAGGAAAAAACAGTCATTGGTGTCGATCTTGGAGGCACTAAGGTTCAGGTCGGACGGATTAGACAGAATCAAATTGAACAGGAATATTATCGATTGATTTCTGCAAAAGAAGGGAAAGAACAAATTATCCGGGAAGTAATTGAAGCCGTTGATACTGTATTTAATAAGAGCGTCGCCAGTATCGGTGTCGGTGTTCCGGGAGTCGTGGATATTGAATCTGGAATTGTATATGATCTTGTGAACATTCCTTCCTGGAAAAAGGTTCATCTAAAGAAGCGGTTGGAAGATCATTTCGGATGTCCTGTTTTAATAAATAATGATGCCAACTGTTTTGCTCTTGGTGAAAAATATTTCGGGAAAGCCCGAAAATTTTCAAATATCGTCGGATTAATCACTGGAACGGGCTTAGGGGCCGGAATAATAGTGAATAATTCCTTGTATAATGGCAGTAACTGCGGTGCCGGCGAATTTGGCATGATGGCTTACAGAGACCGAAATTACGAATATTATTGCAGTGGTCAATTTTTTAAAGAAATTCATCAAATTGACGGTGCGGAATTATACAGGCGGGCAGATACCGGAGATGTTTCTGCATTGGAAATATTTAGACAATACGGATACCACCTTGGACAGTTAATATCAGCAATTCTTTATGCAATCGATCCCGAGATAATCATTTTGGGGGGTTCTGTCAGCAAATCTTTTTCATATTATATCGATGAGGTATGGAATGTTATCCGTGATTTTCCATACACCTCCGTACGTGAGAATATTATCATTGATGTATCGGAGTCAGCCCAAATTGCTATTCTTGGCGCGGCGGCGCTATGCTACGATAACGAAAAATAGTAAGGGTTAGGAATGTTATCTTTGCGAAAGTTTGACTTGTCTTGCATAGCATTGCATAGCGGGAAACTTTCGCAAAGGTGAATGATTATTGATAATGAAACGACTGATCTGTTTGGATGAGGAGGTCGGTGTTGAGGTCCACTGATTTACAATAATCCACTAGCTTTTGATATAATTCTTCATCCATCTGTGGTGTTCGGGAGAGAATCCAGAGAGTCTTGCGGGACGGATCGCTGACGACGGCCCACTGGTAATTTTCCTGATCAAGTTGAATAATCCAGTAATTTCCCCAGAATGGCCAGAAGAAACTGATCTTCAGTTTGGCGTTATTTGAGCCTTTGACAACTTTCGCTTGTCCGGTGACGGATTTGAATGGTCAGTCGGGACTGCCTTTACGGCAACTGTTGACGACCTTAACCCGGCTGTTTTCCTTGAGGCTGTATTCGGCAGTAACGCATTTGCAGCCCAATTGAAACCGCATGGGGATCGTGGCGATTTCGTACCATTTGCCCAAATAGCGATTCAGGTCAACTTTCGGGACAACTGGTATTTCATTGCTTGATTTGGAACAGGCGATGACCAGAAAGAGCGTTACAATGGCGAACATGCTTAATAGCTTCATAATTGCCTTTTTGTATATTTTATGTTTGGAGTAATGGAGTATTGGAGTAGTGGTTCTACATAATTAATAAACCCTTTAACAGTATAAACAGATTGAAGGGTTTTTGCAACGGAAATGTATAGCAGCATTATCCTCGCTACAGGGCTGTACTCCGTAGCCTGGTTGCGGATTTTATACCGGAGAAGCTGTTCAAACCTGTTTAGCCGCTTCGCGCCGGAAACAGGTTTTTTAAGTTGCGTCAGGAGCTTACTCCTGACGCTTTTATCGCAACTCTTTATCGTAAAGTACAATACACCTGTCAGGTTTAAAAGATTCTTCTACCTCGGATGCGATTATTTGAATAAACCTGACAGGTGTACTTTAATCTTCTCGCTGCTCCGTCAGGTCTGAGGACATGACGGAACTATAAAAAACAATGTCACCCTGAGTAGGATCGAAGGGTGTGTGTGATTGTCTTCGGTTGAGAAATCATCCTTCGATGAACTCAGGATGACAAAACGATGAACTCAGGATGACAAAACGATGAACTCAGGATGATAAAACGATTAATTCAGGATGACAGAACAATGAACTCAGGATGATAAAACGATGAACTCAGGATGACAAAACGATAATGAGAAAAAGTATCTTACTCCCGTTGAAGTGCTTTATTCTCGCTGCGGGGCTGTGCTCCGTAGCCTGGTTAAGCTGTTCAAACCTGTTTAGCCGCTGCGCGCCTGAGATAGGTTTGATGTAATAAACCCGTTTTCAGTCCAGTTTGCCGGACCAAACGGGTTTTGATATTATTTGACAATATTGCAATAACGTTGCATATTTGTCCAATATTTATTATACTATGCCATGATTAAGCGACATTTATCAGAAAAAATCAAATCATTTGCGACTCAATTCCCAATTGTCGCTGTCCTCGGACCACGGCAATCCGGTAAGACAACGCTGGTTAGAAATTCATTTCCGGATCTGGATTACCTGAATGTAGAGGAACCTGATACCCGTCTGTTCGCCGAAAGTGATCCGCGGGCTTTTTTGGCTAATCATCCCCGTGGTCTGATCATCGACGAAGTGCAGCGAGTACCCCAGCTGTTCTCCTATTTACAATCTTTTGTGGACCGGAAAATACTTCGGAAACCGGTAATTCTAACCGGCTCACAGCACTTTCTGCTGCACGAAAAGATTTCTCAAACACTTGCAGGGCGAGTAGCGCTATTCACACTACTGCCGTTTTCTACGGGAGAGTTGTCAGCCGCAGGTACGGATACCAGTGATTTTTACACCTTTCTGTTTAAAGGCTTTTATCCGCCTTTGTATGATCGGAATTTGTCCCCTGTGGATTGGATGCCTGGTTATATCCAAACTTATGTTGAAAGAGATGTCCGCCTGCTGAAGAACATTACGAATCTGAGCAGTTTTAACCTGTTTTTAAAGATGTGCGCCGGTCGCATTGGGCAATTACTCAATCTCTCCGCTCTGGCCAATGAACTGGGCGTTGCGCTGAACACGATAAAAGCCTGGATATCGGTGCTGGAAGCCGGCTTCATCATATTCCGGCTTCAACCGTATTACCGGAATTTTAACAAGCGGCTCGTAAAAATGCCGAAATTGTATTTCTATGATACCGGCTTGGCTGCCGCATTACTGGGAATTACCGACGTAAAACAGATTCATACTCATTGGCAAAAAGGAGCATTGTTCGAAAACTTGGTTATTATTGAGATGATCAAACTGCGACTGAATAAAGGCTTACGTCCCGAGTTTTACTTTTGGCGGGATAAATTGGGACGGGAGATTGATTGCGTTTTTGAGAAGGATCAACATTTAATAGCAGTCGAAATCAAATCCGGGATGTCAGTTGCGAATAATTTTTGGGCGAATCTGCGGTATTGGCAGAAATTAACCGGCGAATCCGGGCAAAACTGTTTTTTGGTTTATGGCGGAGACCAATCTCAAAACCGGTCAGAGGGACGGGTATTGCCATGGCACTGCGTTCATGAATTGGACGATCAATTAGATTGATCCTTGCTACGGGGCTGTGCTCCGTAGCCTGGTTGCGGATTTAAAGCTGTCCAACAACGGAGCATTGAGAAAAGAAAAGAATACGTTATTCTGTTTCCAATAACGAGCGCACCCATTCCCTTTGGACCCAGAGAGCGCAGCCGCCATTGGTTTCATCTAACTTATCACGGTTTTCGCGGATTGTTTGGAGAAATTTCGATTGCAGCGCTTCTGTCAAAGACAGATTTTTCAAACTACTGTCGGAGTAAGGTGCAAATGGACAGGGCTCAAGGCTTCCGTCCGGGCTGATATGAATGAAGCCGCGTCCTGAAGACAGACAGCCGCCGAATTGTTCTTCATCGCCGGGAAAAGCGACGAATAATGCCGGGAATTTATCCCGGAACCGATTCATTAAACTGAAGACACTGCGACTTTGTTCTAAGGTTAACTCCATATCTTCAGTACCTTTCTGAACGGGAATGTAGTCGATAAAAAAGAACAGCTTACAACCTAATTTCACGACTGATTCAATAAAGGATTCATCTGTTAGAATGTCGAAAGTCTGCCGGGTCATGGTAAACGAAGCCCCGGAAAAGATATTAGTGTCTTTAATCCGGGTGATAATGTTTTCCAGGTATTCATAAACCCCTTTGCCACGACGATTATTAGTATGTTCGCGCTGTCCTTCCATACTGATGATCGGCAGGACATTCTTCTGTTTTTTTAAGCGTTTCTGCATAGAGACATCCAGTAACATTCCATTGGTGAACACCGGGAAGATGATATCCGGAAATTGTGAGGTAATGTCGAAAATATCTTTACGAATAAACGGCTCTCCTCCCGCCAGTAAGATTATCGACACACCGAGTGAATGTGCTTCGGCTATAACGTCGCCTAGTTTATCGGTGCTCATTTCTTCCTGATTTATGCGCTGTTGAGCCCGGGAATAACAGCCTTTGCACTGCAGATTACAGCGATTGGTGATACTGATAATCATAAAAGGCGGAACATGAACGCCCCGGGTTTCACATTCCAGGCGGCGTTTTTCCGCTCTTTTTTGCCAGCGAATCGTTTGTAATATGAATAGAGCCAGGGATGGTTTTAAAAGACTGACCCGCAGGGCGTCTTTTACCAGTTGGCTGATCCCCTGGTTCATGAGGTCTATGTAGCTGTTGTCTTCGTTCATGGATTATCCAAAATTAATGTTTACGGAAATTACTGTGTCTTTAGATTGAGCGTATTGTGGATAGTTGTCATGGAATTGATTAAACTTACAATCATGTAATTTGAAATGTAAGTATTGATATAGGAGCCAGGTTTATATGAGAAAACTCACTAATCCTTTTATTCATCAGAAAGGCTATAACTGTTTTGCCTGTTCACCGCATAACCCGGTGGGACTGCACCTGGATTTTTTTCAGGATGGCGACACGATTGTGGCAAGCTGGAATCCGCAGGATAACTTCCAGGGCTATCCCAATGTTCTCCATGGCGGCATCCAGGCAACTCTTTTAGATGAAGTCGCCAGCTGGGCGGTTAATGTTATTGTCGGTACCGGAGGTGTTACATCCAGGATGGAAGTTCAATATAAAAAGCCGGTGTTTATTGATAGAGGCAGTATCAGACTGGTGGCTGAAATAACTGAACATAAGAAGAAGATTACAGAGGTTCGCGCCCGGCTTTACAGTAGCGATGGTGTATTATGTACTGAGAGTATTGTGTATTGTTATACCTATCCCCCGGAAGTCGCCCGTGAAAAAATAAATTATCCTGGAAAAGACGCCTTTTTCAAATAATTTTGAATATTTATACAATATTTTTTCTTCTGATTGGAATAGTACACCTGTCAGGTTTATTAGATTCTTCCAATTCGGATAGGATTAATTGATTGAACCTGACAGGTGTAATTTTATTTTAACAGGGCTTTACTCTGTAGCCCTTCCAAAACCCCGAAAAGAAAATATAAACATTAACCACTCCTGTCTGCCGCCAGGCAGGCAATTTATTGAGTGGATTTGATGCTCCCATCAACACAAACCGAATTTATTCGGTGGTTACCCCGACTAAAGTCGGGACGATAGGTAGAAGCCATTTTATCCCATCGAATAAATTCGATGGTTAATGTTTTTCTACAGCCGAGCTAAGTACCGTTCCGCAGAGGAGCCCCAAAATAAGAATAAAACTTGCTCACTTTATATGGCTGAGTAGTTACGATTTTATTAAGCAACATTACCGGTTCAATAATTTTCGCCACAACTTTTAATAAAACTATTTCAAGAACAGCATTTTCATAACCTTAGAGAAACCCTTATCGGTATTGAGTTGATACAGATAACAACCGGCGCTTACCATTTTCCCGGCAGTATCCCTGCCGTCCCATATTATACGCTTGTATCCGGCTGCCTGTTTTTCGTTTATCAGCGTTCTGATCTCTCTTCCCAGGATATCGTAGATTACAAGACTTACCCGGGTTTCATCGGATAGACTATACCGGATCTGAGTCGTAGGGTTAAAGGGATTTGGATAATTTTGATACAACAAGAATTCGCCGGGAAGAATTAACGACCCGGTTTCCTCCACTGCAACAGGATTCATTTGATAGTAGGCAAAGCTGCTGAGTTGAACGGTTGTTGCCGTATTTTCACCGTTGAAGTTTACCGCCGGATCTGAAGGAACAGTTTCACAAACATATTTCGCAGCTCCGAAATTGAAGAGTGAAATGTGGAAATCCGTTACATTTTTAAAACCCGGAGATATTTGTGGTATCAGAATTTCAACGAAATCAAGATTTGCGTCATGGGCAAATCGACCTCCCGGAGGGAGAGAACCTTGACCGCCGGTATGTTCCGCCCAGTCACTGCCGTTCCAGGTATAATACTTGGGGCTGCTGCCGGACCAGGCGCCGGTATCGCCATGATAGGCATAAATCGTCACATCCGGTCGATGTTCATCTACAGCCGTGACATCGCAGCGCCATTTATCTATGGTGCCGCCGGAGCTGCTGGCATTATCGGTATCGATATAGATACCGTAATGCAGACCGATTTTTTCCGCCGGTGTCATGAAGCCAAAATAGATATTGACCGAATCCATATGTACATACAGTGAATCCATTCTATATTCGGTGCCATGTTGTGCATTATCGGTATCCGTAGCCAGAGGTTCCAGCCCTAAATCAATCCAGTCATTCGGATTGCCGTCGATATGAATTGGGTTCGGGTCCACTGGTGGCGGGGTTGTTATATTGTAGCCGTGAAATGCGGATAAAACCGTTATATCAGTAGAAGTATTTTCAACAGTAAATTGAATCGAGCTATCCGAGGGGATCGATTCGGAAGCCCCGGCGCCACTGGTTTCGCCTACCGTAAACAATTCCACAAAGAAGCTGTCCGAGCCGTTGAATCCCGGTGCGTCTTTTGGGAACACCATTTCAAAAAACCGGCTGATTGTGTCCACGGCAAAGAAACCGCCCTCCGGTAAACTTCCCATACCGCCGGAAGCGCTGATCCAATCGGAGCTGTTGGCATCCCAGGAATAATATTTAGGGCTGCTACTGCTCCAGGAATCATCATTTTTGTGATAAGCATAGATTTCAATTTCCGGCAAATGAGCGGGTTCGGCGGTTACCGCTTTTCCCCAGCAGTCCGTTGTGCCGCCGGAACCGGTAATATTATCCACATCAATATAAAGACCGTAGGAAATGCCTTTGTCTTTCGCGGGCGCATCAAATCCAAAGTAGAAATAGTCAGCATCTTCGGTTATATAGAAACGGTTCAATTTCAGGTCGGGATCGGTTTGCAGATCATCGGTATCCACAAGCGGTTCAATGCCAAGAGACAGCCAATCACCGTCATAGCCGTCAATTTTAAATGATTCATAGACGTCGCCGATAGTACCGTCCTGCCGCACCATTTCCACTTTGATATCCTCACCATTCACACTGACACGGCAATAATGATTTAATTTTTCTCCGTAAATTGACCATGGATTGGAATCCTGATCAAAATCTCTGAGCGATGTTCCGAGTCCGCCTGTTATGATATAAACAATATTGTTTGCCATACTTCGTTCGTAATGATGATTATGACCGGAAAATACAATATCAACATCATATTCAATGAACAAAGGCTCGAGGTACTGGCGTATGTGAAGATTTGGCTCGTGCGTTGCAGTACTGCTATATGCAGGTTCATGGACGTAAATAATCCGGTGATCAATATTTTCATCAATGGATTGAAGATCGTTTTGCAGCCAGTTGTATTGTTCGCTGCCAGGTGCAAATTCCCTGTAAACATCCAGCCCGATAATGTGGACGTTATTATAATCAAATGAGAACCAGTGTCCTTCATTTGTTGAATCCGGAGAACCGTTGGACGGGAATTGAAATAATTTTGTCAAGGTTGGAGAATCTTCTTCATGATTACCATAAATCGGCATCATTACATAATTCCCTAACATTTCCCTGAAATTTCCCAGAAATTTATACCAATAATTTAAATTATTTCCATCGACAACCAGGTCACCGACGTTAATCATAAATCGCGGATTTTCAGCTAGGATACTATCCAATACCGGTTTCACTAGACTTGGTTGGTTATCCCCGCCGACGATAAACATAAAGTCTGTTTCTTCCGCGGCGGTGGTGAAGTTAAATGTATCGCTGGCAAAAATCCCCGCTGTTTCGACTTTATATTGATAAGTGGTATTGGGTAATAAATTGCTCAGCCGGGCAATGTGAATCAAGCTGTCTCCCACTTCCGCTAAATCTTCATGTTGATCCACGATCATTTGATTTTCACTGATGTCATTAATCCCGTAGTAAATAATGTTTTCGCCCTGAGATGCGGAAGCCCAGGTTACGGCGATGGCAGTCTGAGGCGAATTGTTATAATAGCTCAGGATCGGATCGATATTTTCCGGATCGGTGGGAATCTCGATATCCCGCCAGGAGGCGACCTCATCATTGATGATAATTGCTGTCGAATCGATTATAATTTTCCGGTTACCAATTTCAGCCCCGTTGGGATCTTTTTCCACGGTATCCCAATTTCCCCGGGTGTATTTATATTCAAAAGTTGTGTTCTCAGCCAATTCCATTATCAATTGCCAGGCATTGTCCGCTACTTTATTCATTGTCAATTCACCGGGGTCCCAACCATTGAAGGATCCCACGATATAGACCGAATCCGTCGCCGGTGTATATTCCGGAACCGTGACGTTAAACGTGACACTTACTTTGCCCGTACCGGATGAAAAAGTACCACGGCGCAGATCGCCCATGTTGCCGCCGTCGCCGAAATTCCCTTCAATATCAGTCACCCGGTCATTACTTTTCTGAATTTCGGACAGTGATTGTGAGTAAATTCCGGTAGCGCCAAAAATAAATAAACATACAAGAAGAGTGATCATTTTAAAAACATAACGGTCATTTTTTTGTGTCATGGTTTCTCATAATTAAAATTTTATAATCATTTCAGCTTGAACTAATCAGGATGGAGGAAAAAAACAACTAAACGTAAGGGAAGTTTTTATTTAAAACCAGCCAAAACCTGCCTGACAGGGTAGGATTGGGGGAAACCGGAATTGGGATATAAGAATGTGTCTTGTCCTAAAATAGTTGACATAACCTATCATCATCTTAATCCATTTCTACTAATCATGTTGAAATATATGATAAATCATTCATTGAAACACAATCATTTTTTAGAATTTGATTTAGCTCAAGCCTGCAAATTAAGGTAAGCCATTGAGTATATTTTTTTCGATGCGGGAATACCGGAACGAGAAATAAAAGTTCCCTCTTGGTTACGGTGCTTTGCGCTGCAACCCATTATATTCTGGTTCAGTCGAACCGGAACGTCGCGGCGCAGGAGCGCCGTGATGCGATTAAGTCCGTGAGCGTCGGGGTTATGCTTGTGATTAACCCTACAACGTCATTTAGGAAATATGATGCGATATATAGTTCCAACTAGCAATTGTAAATACTACATTTGGTATATTAAATTTTCAAGTTACGTAGTAGGGTTAACCTTGCGAAGGTTTAGAACCTTCGCAAGGTTCGTGATTAATGAATCTATACGGAAAGGCAGTTTTCTCAATTGGGCATCATAAAACCCAACTTCGGCATGTGGAAACTGCTGGCGGATAAAATTCGCAAGAGTGGTAAAAACGCAATTTTATTACTATGTCGGCTGTACAGCGAGATTTACTGCATCGAAGGAGAGTTTCTGGACAACAGGGAATTGTTCAGTTGTTGGTGCCGGGCAGTCCAGCTTCAACAAGCAAGTCAGCAACCCTGCGCTCGAGACGGTCAGTGAATAGACTTACCGGATCTTGCTTTAAATTTGCCTCCAGGCAAGTGGAAATATCCATCGGTTTACCGATATTTAATACCATTCTCTTGAAAGGATTTAAACCTTCGGCGCCATAAATGCCGATGGGGGTAATAGGGATCAATAACCCGTTATCCTGATACAGTTCAAAGGCTATTTTTCCGAAAGTGGGATTAAAGCGGGGAATATAGGAGTGATACTTACTTGGTTCCTTATCCACGATCTTCTTCTGACCGATTGTTCTCAAAATATCATAAGTAATCTGAAAAATGACAACGGCTCTGCCATTCAATAAAAACTCCTTTACCCGGGTAAAAGCGGTTCGCAAGTTACTGGCGAAGATAGCCAGATTACCGTTAAATTCTTTATTGATTGGGATCATATCTAACTCTTTCATCTTGCCCGTCAAATACCAGGAAAATCGCTTTGCAACCGGAGAGAGAAATTTATAAAGAACGGATCCCAGCGCCGGTTTTATATGTTTTTGCAGGAATACTTCTTCATCAAACATATAGTGCGCGGCTAAAAAGTGTAATTGTCGCTCATAGGCGGTCACAATACCGGCGATATCCCGACCAATACCGGGATGGTTGGCGACGATTAGGTTAGGTCCTTCCCTGATTATATTTTCCAAGCCATGATAAGTAATATATCTATTGAAAGGAAGGAATATCGGTTTAAGAATTCGCTTCGCCCGGTTATATTGATTCTTTGTTGATACTGGTATATTTATCTTAATCAGTGCCATCAATTACT
>JAHIOG010000415.1 GCA_018895675.1 bacterium | reverse complement strand
CACCGGTGGGGACTTGAAATAGTAGCCTGGTTTGAATATGGATTAATGGCTTACTGGAGTGGCTCTGATACTGCAGATTGCGGACCAATTCTTACTCAACATCCTGAGTGGAGAGCTATAAAAAAGAATGGTTCGGGGTATGTGAAAAACGAAAATGGTGTTTTCCACTGGCTGGATCCGGCTCATCCCGAAGTAGCTCAATTCATGGAAGACTTATTTGGTGAAATTGCTGAAAGATACCCTGAATTGGACGGCATCGAAACTGACCGGATACGCTATCCTTCTAGCGGATTTTCGTATTCTGATACTTCACGCAGTCGCTATATTACTGAAACCGGAGGTGAAGATCCCATCAATATCGATTATAATCACCCGCAATGGCAACAATGGATAGCCTGGCGAGAGGAGCAGACAACCGCTATTGCCCGCCGGATTTACTATCGGGCTAAAAATACTAATCCCGCTATATTTATTTCCGCAGCAGTAGCGCCTCCCTATATGTTCTACTATCATGATAAGCTCCAAAGATGGGATATATGGGCAGACAGCGGCTATGTGGATGCTCTTGAACCGATGCTTTATCTGGATGATGCATCTTTTCCATATCAGTTAGCAGAAGCTATACAATTAGCACCGCCCGATTTTTATCTCTATCCCGGTATTGTTTATCGGAATGATGCTTCACTGCAATTTCAAATTAGTCAGGTGAGAGAAAAAGAGGGCAAGGGCGTAACACTGTGGTATTACGGCTACCTCTCGGATAACACTCTGACAATTCTAAAAAACAGCTTGTTTAACGAAACGGTTAGTTCACCCCATAACGATGTTATCGTTGATAATAGCTCCTCTTTCCAATTTCAATACAGTGGAAATTGGGAACAACACAGCGGCGGATACCAGGGGAATTATTTAGTTGCCGAGCCCGGTGACGGTTCCGTAATTGCTACCTGGTATCTCAAACTGATGAAGACAGCCGAATATGCAATCTATGCCCGATGGATATCTGATTCCAGTAACGCCACTGACGCCTGCTATAAAATAATTAATGATACCGAAGCAAAATCCGTAATTGTCAATCAATGTCAAAACAGCAACCGGTGGGTTTTTCTTTTATGCGATACCATTTCCTACGATGCACCGATTAGTATTCAACTTTCAAATAGCGCCAACGGCAAAGTAGTGGCTGATGCAGTACGGTTAGTAATTTCAACCGAGTTTGAATTGTTAGATCTGAATGTTCCCGATAGTCTTAATCTGGAGCTAAAATTCAGCCACAATCTTGATAGAGAATCTGCCGAGAATACTTCCTGTTACACAGTTGATGGTAGCATTGATGTCGTCTCTGCTATTTTGAATGATAACGATCCCTCAATTGTTACTTTAACAACCACACCACTAACTGCCAATTATCAGTACAGCTTAACTATAGAGATGCTTCAAGATGAGAACGGAAATATTTTACCTTTTACTCAAATCCAATTTAATTACGCACCACAGGAGATACATTTATTAATCGATAATAGTGATCAAAATTTTCAGACTTACGGTAATTGGACGACATGTACCGATGGCTCAGGATATCTCGGCCCTGATTATCTGGTTTCGACCTGCGGTAGCGGAGAAAATCGTGCTCAATGGTGGCATTTTATAGAAATGGATGGCTATTATGAAGTAGCCGCTAGATGGCCTGCTGGTATAAACTCTCCCGCTAACGATGTACCTTATTCTATCATACATAATTTCGGTATAGATACGGTGCGTGTTAATCAGCAAGTTGATGGCGGATTGTGGAATGTGCTGGGATGTTTCTACTATCGAGCAGGTAAAGTAGCCAGCGTTATGGTCTCTAATGATGTTTATCAGGGCGTTGTGACCGCAGATGCAGTCATAATTCGCCGGGTTTTGGAAACCGCTGGCATAGACCCCCTGGTAGAAGATATTGTTCCATCGTTGTACCGACTCTATCAAAATTATCCAAATCCCTTTAATTCCTCTACAACCATTGAATTTGAATTACCATCATCAGGCAAAATTATCTTGAAAGTCCTTAATCTTTTAGGACAGGAGGTTAAAACATTAGTTGCTCGGGATCTACGGGCGGGCAGACATCAAGTCAGGTTTGATGGCAATGGCTTAGCCAGCGGTATTTATCTCTACCGATGGATTTATTTACCAGATGGACAAAATTCTCGCCCGGTAGCAGCAACTAAGAAAATGCTTTTGCTTCGCTGATCTCAGTTATAAATAATTGGAGGTGAATAGCGATGATTCCAAGCGGTAAATGGCATGTTACGGGATTGTACCTTCTTTTTGTATTGATATCAGGAATCAGTCTTGAATCCATTGCTCAAGTACCAAAAGGGAAAATTGCCGGAAGAGTCATAAATACAAAGACACAAGAGCCATTAATAGGCGCTAATATCATTATCGATGGATCAACCCTGGGAGCTGCTGCCGACCGGTTTGGCGAATATTTCGTTTTAAATGTTCCCCCGGGTATTTACAATATAACAGCCAGAATGATGGGGTATCGCAGTATGACTGTTCAGCAAGTTGTGGTAGTAGTAGACCGGACCGTAAATGTGAATTTTTCTCTACTACCTACAGCTATAGAGATGGAACCCGTATCGGTTGTAGCTAAAAGACCTCCTGTGATAAAAGACCTGACTTCCACTGCTAATTTGATAGAAGCTCGAGATATTGAAGCTGCACCAATCGAGGGGCTACGTCAGGTCCTGGAATTGAATGCGGGTTTAACTCGAAATCCCAATGGAACGATTTCTATCCGCGGAGGTCCCGCTTTTGATATAAAGTTTCAGATCAATGGCGTAGAACAAATAACTTCCAATACAGGTATCCCGGGATTTAACCTATTTGGTGAGAAGTCAAATACCAGCTGGAAATATGATTTTAACCCCATTGGTATCAAGCAACTGGAGGTAGTCTCCGGTGGATTCAGCGCTGAATACGGTAATGCTCAATCCGGTATTGTCAAAGTTGTCACCAAGGAGGGTACTGATGAGTTTCATGGAGAATTCCGGGCTGAGGTTCGTCCTCCGGGCAAATACCACTTCGGTCCCTATATTTACGGAAATGAAACCATTGAGTGGCAAAACTGGGGTACTTTCGACAAGTGGCAAAACTGGAGAAATGATAATTCGCCTGATATTACGGATGATTCTTTGAGGACATATTACTACGATAAATGGATTGCAAACCATAGCCCGGGACCGGGGAATACCTCAAATCTACTTGGGGTTTATGATTACAAGAAATTAATATACAAACGTTATCTTTTTGGATTGGGAGGTCCTCTCGGATATGGTAATAAACTTCGATTTTATTTTTCAGGTGAATATAGAGACAAGCCACTTCGGATTCCAAGTGCAGAAAGGTCACAGAAATATCAAAATTATAATCTCAATGTAACTTACAATTTTACAGATGCAGATAAATTCAGACTGATGTTGCAATACCAGGGGCATCACGGCTCAGTATGGGCTGGCTCAGACGATATCCGCTGGGCTTCTCGCTTAGGACAATCTCCTATTCGTAAATATTATATAGTACTTGACAGTCCAAAAGATGAAGTCACAACAACTCAGAGCTTTTCATGGACACATATTCGGAGCGCCAATACCTTCTTTGAACTAATGTTGTGGCGTCAACGCGAAAGATGTATCCAGAGCAATCTACCGGTTATTAATCCTGATGATCCCTGGTTTGTTCCGGCAAATTCGAAGTACTGGGATGAAGGTTTCTATAGAGAGCCCTGGGCATTTACAACATTATCTGCATTAGATGCCAGAACGGATGTCTATAACGCTTCATTCGACATTACCAGCCAGGTTACATCAAGACATCAATTGAAGGGAGGTGTTAAAGGACAATACTGGGATGCGTTATACAATGGGGAATCCGGAGCACGGATTAATGCTTTTGTCTCTTATTCCGGCTTTGCAGAGTATTATCATGCTTACCCCTTTTCCTTATCTGCTTACATTCAGGACAAAATAGAATTTGAGGGTATCGTTACCAATATTGGTTTGCGTTTAGACGGATACAATCTTAACATGGATGTACCAGTTGATCGCTTTAGACCGTTCTATCAGGGTACCGGGATGGGTGGTGGTCCGTATGTTGGCGATGTCGGTAATCCAGAAACGAAAAGTACAAAGACACACGTTACTTTATCCCCCCGCTTTGGTATGTCTTTTCCCGTGGGCGAGCAAACAGCTTTTCGTATCCAGTATGGTCATTTCTATTCAATGCCCATATTTCGCCATACTCTTTCCAGAACTACCTGGCAGGGATGGTATATGTATGGTAATCCTGACATGGGACCTAAAAAAACGATCAGTTACGAGGTAGGGGTTCAGAGAAGCCTCGGATACACTCATAGATTGGATATGGTAGCCTATTTTAATGATCGAGTTAACCAACCGGTAAGCGTTCGAGTGCGTTCGGCGTCTGGCTCACAACAGGTTGCCCCACAAAACCCCTATTATGTTTCATACGAAAATAATAGTTACGGTGCCTCTCGCGGCATAGAAATCTCGCTAAATAAAGTAGATCCGGGTTTCTGGAACTACAGCCTGAGCTATAGTTTCTCACGAACTTCGCAAGGTTCTTACGGCGCTATCGATATCTATGAAGACCCTGATGACCCTCGTAGTAGTGTAGAGCGCAGAAGTGCCAATGATTTCATAATTGAGCAGGACCGCACTCATTCATTCAGGTCTTTGGTTTCTTATCGCATTTCTAAAGAGACGTGGGAAAATATTACAGGCTTTAGTCCATTTGAAGATATAACCCTGAGTTTAATATATACCGCAAAGACCGGTACCCCTTTTACCTATGTTACCAACTATGACGAATTTACGGACATTGTCAATAATCGTCGTTATCCACTTGAAGCTCGAACTGATTTTAATTTATCTACATATATATCCCTTTTTGATAAACGTCTTCTTTTATCAATGCGTATTATGAACTTGTTTAATAATAAATGGCTGACACCGATGAGTAGCCAGGAACAATTAAAAAACTGGGTAGAGCAAGGTATAACTCGCAATACACCACCTGCGACAGGAGATTCAAACGATCCTCAAGCAAATATCTACAAGCTCTGGTATTATCAGACTTATCGAAATATACCGCGCGAAATATATTTCACGATTGGCTATAATTTTTAATGGAGTCATAGATGTATCAAAAATTCCAGAATACAGCAGGTTACAAGGTAGCAATTTTCTGGTTTGTTCTAGTAACACTCATTCTATTTACCCGGGATCAAAAACTCTATTCTCAAGTGACTGCTTCAATGATCTCATTAAAGCGAGGGCAACTGTGGGAAACTATTAACGTTGCTAAGATCGGACCAGTATTTCAATCCTGGCAAAGATTGGGTTATGGTATGGATTGGCCCGGGTTTGATCCAGAATATGTGCCTGCTCAGATTGGTGGCGGAAACAGTCATCATTTAGGTGGCGGCTTCTGGATTGGCGCAGTATGTCCATCAGTTGATAGCGTCTGGGCTGTTGAGGATTGGGCAATGTTTGCTACCTCTGTTGGACTTTCTGAGACTAATAGTTATTATCTTCTAAAACAACATGGCTTGCGCTGGGAAAATGGTGAAAATTACTGGCTCCAAACTGATCCTTCAGAAGCCGAAGAAGTGATTGATACCGAATGGGAGTTCAATCCTAAAAATAACCTCCCCTATAAAAGAATTTTGCCTGTGCGCGTAAAACGCACTGTACGCTGCTGGAGTGGCTCGGCAAAGGATGAGAATTATCTCGTCATAGAATATGTAATCAAAAACATTTCGCGGGAACCCCATATCTATAACCCGGAAATCGCTACTCCAGAAATATATCGAGTTTTATCTGCCGATTCAACTTTGTCCGATTTATACATTTTATTCACTTATGCTTTTTCTATCAATAACCGCGGTTGGAATGTTCTATTTCCCCAATACGGCTCAGGAGCAAAGAACAATCGATTTTTGTATGATAGTCAGCGGTTAATGCTTTATGGTTGGGCTGATGACTTTGCCCTTTCCGAAGGTAATGAAAAATTTGACCCATATAGCTACGCCAGTGGCGGCCCGACCGGAGGCAAAGAATGGCTGGCGCCTGCTTATAGTGGAATGAAATTTATTTATATATCACCTAACAAGGAGGGATTGACTAACCATATAAGACAGGTAGGTTGGTCTATTAGCGAACCGCCTCAGTCTTATCCATTTACCGGTTTGACCACTCCCAGGGAGCGGTATGAGGCAATGAAAGAAATCTCAAATACCTATCAATCAATTGTCTTCCCTCAAGGAATGGGTGATAGTCGTTGGGGGCAATCACGATTGTGGTCTTTAGCCTCTTTGGGACCGTGGGACCTGGAGCCGGGGGATTCTATCCGCATTGTTATGGCAGAGCTTATAGGCAGTATCAGTTACGAAAAAGCCTTTAACCCCAATACCACGGAGCAAGAAATAGCTCAAGCCGGACGCTCAGATCTGTACACTACTTCTGATCGTGTCCAATTCAATTATGAGCATCAGTACAATGTTCCCGATCCTCCAGCCGCTCCGACTTCGTTCGATCTTACACGATTGGGTGGAACAACAATTGGTAATATTCTTATGTGGCAAGACGATGCAGATGGCATCCCTGATCCAGATTATACCGGAGAGGAGAGTTTTGATCTTGCTGGATATCGTATCTATCGCTCAGACTACTTGCCCTTTGGTCCATGGAAGTGTATTGCTGATATATTAAAACAAGATAAAGCCTATTATGATCCATTTACCCAAAGTTATACTTTCATTGATTCGTTAGTAAATACGGGATATGGATATTATTATGCTATCACCAGTTACGACACCGGTCATGCTTGTTGGCCACCTGATCTCTCTGCGATTTTCCCGGAAACAGGCAACAATGAAGTGCCGCCAATGGAAAGTTCCAAATACCCTAATCACACTATTGAGCCATTTATAGCTGCTTTTTCGCCAGTAAATACCACGCTGGATAGCATTCTTGTAGTTCCAAATCCATTCGTAATGCGATCAGGTTTTATTGCCCCAGGCTCAAAGGATGTTATTTCATTTGTGAATATACCCAGTCCATGCACGATTCGCATTTACACTATAAGAGGCGATCTGGTAAAGAGTATTGAACATTATGAGAACATAGGTATCGCCCAGTGGGACCAGGTAACTGAATTTGGACAATTTGCTGAAAGCGGTTTTTACATTTACCATGTAACCTCAAATGCACCAGAGACGAAGGGAAAAACAAAAATTGGCAAGTTCGCTATTGTTAGATAGAAGCAACAGGTATTGAATTATGAAATATTTCTCTATTCTTTTACTGATATTGTTTATGGCAGTTTCTTCTTCACAAGCACAGTTTCGGAAAGTTGGCACTACCGGTTATGTATTTTTGGAAATTCCTGTTACCGCTCGAATGGCGGCAATGGGAGAAACATCAGTAGCTTTAACCGATGTCGGAGCCGAGGCTCTTTTTACAAATCCAGCTCTTTTGGGATATGCCGTTTTTCGTCATAACATACATGTTTCGTATGCCAACTATCTTGCCGATATTCAGCATCAGGCATTGGGTTATGGTGTCCAATTAACGCCGATTGGCGCCTTTGGGATTAGTATTAACCGATTGGATCTGGGGGAAATGGTAGAAACCGTTAATGCTGATCCCAATAACCCCGGCGGAGGGTATTTAATCATTGGAAAGTATAGTGCAGACGCTCTTGCGGTCGGCTTAACATACGCCCGTAAAGCCACAACCTGGTTTTCTTATGGCATAACAGCTAAATATGTTCGGGAGCGCATATCTGTTTATGAGTCAAATAATATATTAGTAGATATCGGGGTGATATATTGTACCCAATTTCATTCATTACGTGTTGGTGGCTATATCCAGAACTTCGGCGTTGACAGTAAATATATTGGAGATACATTTAAGATGCCCACTATCTTCCGTTTAGGAGCAGCGGCAGAACTTGTTGGAGATCCCAATGCCCCTACTCGCCTTACTTTGTCTGTGGATGCTCTGCATCCAAGTGACTATACGGAACGGTTAAATGTAGGAACAGAATACTGGATTCAAAATATCCTTGCCCTCCGAGCGGGTTATAAATTTAACTATGATGAAGAAGGATGGACACTTGGTATGGGTTTAAAATGGAAACCCAATCAAAATATCCTGAACATAGATATAGCCTATACTTATTACGGAAGATTAGAATCCGTTTCTCGAATTAGTACAAATATCGCATTCTAAATTTCTTAGTGGAGCATTTTGTTTATGAGGCAATTGAATATAAGATTTTTACCCTATCCATCTTTAGTATATAGAAAGCTATTGCAAGACTTTAATCTGGTCACTCATTTTTTAGCTCTTATTGTAATCTCATTATTACTTATTTTACCCAATAGGGTGCATGGACAGCAATTAAAGTTAGAATCAGTAACTCCATACGGTTGCTATTTTCATCATTTGAGTTTAAAAAACGGTGAAAAATTAAACCTTATCAATGGATATGGAAGTGGTGTTTCCATACGGTTCCGAATAAATAAATTCCTCGCTATGGGTATCGAATGTGCCTATAATAATCTTAAAATCGATCAGAATGACGCAGTCGAGCAGTGGAACTGGAAATTCTGGGAGAAATTTTACGGCACTTATATTCATGATCTTCAAAAAAGTGATAGCAATTATGTGGTTGTATT
>JAHIOG010000414.1 GCA_018895675.1 bacterium | reverse complement strand
TATCAAGCAGCTGGTATCCAGAGCTGTTTCATCTACGGAAGTCGTTGACATATTCGCAGCCGCCGGACTGAAGAAACCGGATATATCCATCCTGTCCGATGAGTTTCTGGCGGAAGTACGACAACTGCCTCAGCGGAATCTGGCGCTGGAGCTTCTGAAGAAACTGATCACCGATGACATCCGGACCCGGATGCGGAAAAACGTCGTACAGGCACGGTCTTTTGCGGAAATGTTAGAGGAAGCCATCAACAAATATCAGAAACGAGCAATAGAGGCGGCTGAGGTCATTGAAGAGCTGATTAAAATCGCCAAAGAGATGCGGGAAGCGCACAAACGCGGTGAGCAGCTCGGCCTTACAGACGATGAAGTGGCATTTTACGATGCCCTTGAAGTCAATGACAGCGCCGTTAAGGTGATGGGAGACGAAGCCCTTAAGTTTATAGCTCAGGAGTTGGTTAAAGCTGTCAAACGCAGTGTATCGGTGGACTGGACAATGCGTGACAATGCCCGTGCCCAAATCCGTGTAATCGTTAAGCGGATTCTGCGGAAGTACGGCTACCCGCCGGATAAGCAGGAAAAAGCCACTCTGACTGTGCTGGAACAGGCTGAAGTGCTGTGTAAAGAGTGGATTACATTATAGTACTACGGTTAGTTGTACTTATGTTTAGGAATATGCATACAATTTATTTTTAAAAAAATACAAGGGGCAGTTACGAAGACAATTACAAAAGATGCAGTCAGAAGTCTCCAAATATTAAATCCACCTATAAAAATGCAAAAAAAATTTGCCCGGATTGTTGAGCAGGTGGAAGCCACTAAGGCAAAGATGCAGGCGAGCCTGGATCAGATGGATAATCAGTTCAATGCGCTGATGCAGAGGGCGTTTAGGGAGGAGTTGTAGGGATTTATCCCGACATTAATCCCGGTATAGGATGCCTGGATATGGATAAGGACGAAGCCGTTGGGCTTTCAAACAACACGACTTTTCTCGAAGGGAAGAGTTGTGTTGTCATATATCTTTATTATGACATTTTGGCGCATCATATTACTTAAAAAATCCTCCAAATAATACAATATATGCTACAATTTCTGCCATATAATGACAATATATTAGGTGGTATAAGTTTTGTCATTAATAAACCTCGTTTTGATATTTGAAATTATCACCGATTTTCATTTTGATATAAAATATTACCTTTTTCGATAGATTTACAAGCGCCAGGCTACTTTTATTGCTATAATAACAATATGTTAGCGTAATACTTTCTATGTAATTGAATTTACCAAATCAGAGTAAATAACAAAACTATAACAAAATTATATTATTGTTATCCTGAACAAATAATTTACCAGTCAATACCTAACACCTAATTCTTCAATCAGCACAACAGCTATATAATCAAGCAGATACATGCTTTTAGAAATAATGCCATAAATTTCTATTGCATATTTAATAAATATATCTTGCTATTATCATTATGTTATATTACCTTATATTCGTATGAAAAACAATCTCAAAATACTGTTCGAAAAATCTTCAAATAGAAAACAAGTATTATATGAAGCCTTGCGTATTTCTGCATTTGAAAATATCTCTGATTCTGTTGTCTGTAAAAATTTTAATCTAAACTTGAATGCCTTCAGGAGTTTAAAAAGGGATATATATAAAATGATTAGAGAAGGTCAAGACCCCTCCAGCCTTTTCTTTGCTGAATCCAAAGTCGGTAAGAGAACTATAAAGCAGCCTGAGTTAGAAGAGACTATTATAGCCTTGCGTGAAAAGAATCTTGCTATTACTGACATCAAAGCCTATCTATCTTCACGGGGAATCCAGAGTAGTTTATGGAAAATCGACAAGATATTAAAGACTGAAAAATTTCCACCGCTTCCAAGAAGGAGTAGGAAGGAAAAAGAAAAGATTTCCATTCCAAAAGAGTTTAGCGCTTCTGAAGCAGAAGCCATAGACCTGCCTCTTGATAATAAGCAAGAATTTGAATCACTTTCCGGAGGTGTATTCCTTTTTTATCCATTGTTAAAGGAATTAAACATTGAAAAACTTGTTGAAGGATCCGGCTACCCCGAGACAAAGCAGATAAGCAGGTTGCAGTCAATTCTTTCCTTTTTGGCTTTGAAATTATCAGACACCAAACGACTATCTCACAGTGATGATTATTGTTTTGACAGGGGACTCGGGCTTTTTGCCGGTTTGAATGTTCTTCCAAAAAATGCTTGGTTCGGCTCTTATTCTTATCGTATTAATCGGGAAATGAATCTAAAATTTCTTTCCGGATTGAATAGGGCGGTGGAAGAGATTATACCAGCCTCTGGAGATTTTAATCTTGATTTTACAACAATACCACATTGGGGAGATGAGAGTGTCCTGGAAAGAAACTGGTCAAACAAGCGGCACGTCGGTTTGAAAAGCATGTTGGCTTTACTGGTTCAGGATCAAGGTAGCCGTTTGTTGAAGTATGGAGATTGTGAAATAAAACACGCCGATCAGTCAGACGTTATTCTTGAATTTGTAGATTTTTATCGGAAAAACGGCGGGAAAATAAATTGTCTAATATTTGATTCAAAATTCACCACTTACCATAACTTGAGTTTATTGAATAAGGACAGGATTAAATTTTTAACATTGAGGCGCAGATCAAAAAAAATGGTTGAGAAGATGAGGAATATTGAAAAGGATGAATGGCAAAGAGTAAAACTGAATAAAAATTATAAGCGGAAATATCGCAATCTTTTGGTCTATGAATCCAAGGTAAAACTTACTGATTATGAGGGAGAGGTTCGACAGATTGTTATCACGAATAACGGCCGAATTGAGCCGACTTTTCTAATCACGAATGATTTTGAAATATCTTTAAAACAAGCTGTGTTAAAATATGCCAGAAGATGGCTTATAGAGAAATCGATTGCAGAACAGATTGATTGCTTTCATTTGAATAGACTTAGTTCATCAATAGTAGTAAAAGTGGATTTTGATTTGACGATGACTATTTTCGCACATACTGTATATAAGTTATTTAGTAGCCAAATACCCGGTTTCGAAAATACAAACTCTGATAAAATATCTCGCAATTTTATAAAGAATTATGCCAGAATAAAGATAACAGATTGGAAATCCAAACAGATAACAATTACCCTGAACAAAAAAGTGAGCCTACCGCTATTATACGAAACAGATTGGTTTGAAAAAAATATCGAAATACCCTGGCTGAATGATTATAAGATCAAATTCGAAATAGGCACAACATCCTAAATTAGGGTTCTGAAAACTAAATGAAAATCAGTGATTAATAAATAACAAACGAAAGGGGGCACATATGCCGAGAAAAACACACCATGTGGTTCCGGATCCTGATGGAGGATGGAACGCGAAAAAAGGCGGCAACCAACGAGCATCCAAACACTTTGACACCAAGAAAGATGCTGAAGGATGGGGTAGAAATGTAAGCAGGAACCAAAAAACGGAATTCGTTATTCATAACAAAGACGGCAAGATATCCCAGTCAGATAGTCATGGCAACGATCCTTGTCCACCGAAAGATAATAAGTAAAGGAGTAGGAATTGCATAAAATTAACTTTTTCCCCATTGGAAATGCAGATTCGTGTTTAATTCAGCTTGATAACAACAAAACAATCATTATTGTATATTCCGGTGAAAGTTGCCACCCATTCCGGTTGAAAGTTTACCATTTTTTTCTCTGACATATTTTCCTTTTTATTTCTATTCTAGGTGGCAGGTTTGCTACCATTATTTTGATACTTTTTTCTTAATGATTCACCTT
>JAHIOG010000413.1 GCA_018895675.1 bacterium | reverse complement strand
TTGTACTATCTGACTCCCAATCTGGATGTTTGCTCATGCGAAAACTGGTGGATGTAGGATATATTCTCTATGAAACGTCGCCAATATTTGTCATCTGATGCTGGAAACGGGTTTAAACACAAAACAGTTGCACTATTGTGATAAATTCAATAATATCACTCCAAGCGGTAAATCTTCGACCGGGGGTGGTGTAAAAACAAAGTACCGCAGTCAAATTTCCGGCAGCTGCCGGAGATGGGACTGACGGTGCTACTGCATTGGGGAAGGAAATCGGTTTGGTTGTAGATTGCTCGTCGACAAACTAATAAAACAGACCGTTTTGGATACAAAAATAAGATTGAAAACGGGTATGTTCAGGCTAATAATTTGTGAGATATGATCAAAATCCGGTTTAGTATCATATTTGTCCTTCGAGAGAGTATATTGATATTAATATGGATCGCAGATTAATTGTTCATTGGAGACGGTATTCACCGATTGGAATGATGGTGCAAAGTCGTGAGGAATCGAATGGGCAAACAATTGCTTGTACCCGGTTATGATATTCGGAGATGCAATTTAAAATGACATATGAAATATTATCGTTGGCTGGAACATTATCGAGCCCTGATAACATTCTAATTGACTTGTTTTAATCTTATGCTTAAAATTGGATTAATAATGATTTACACAATGACCATCTGGAATTTTATATAACAGGAAAAGCTGTCTATAAGCAGTTATCCGAGTCGCTCATGTATATGCTAGGCGTCAAATTAGGAGAAGAAATGAACAACGATCCTACGATTGAATTGCTGGAAGCAAGAGGAAAGCTCAAACGGCATGGGTTAGCCGGTGCGCTGGAGAATCTTCGTTATAAGTACGGTTCGATATTCGATTTTGAACCAGTGGGACTTGTTGACGATAAGAAATTCCGCGAGTCGAATCCTGATCATCCGATGGCAGAACCGCAACGGTTTATCCGTCAAGAGGCTGAGGATTTCATAAACGATATTGCCGGACGAAGTCCTACCCTGATAGATCAGAGTACATTGGAGGTTCTTCACGATGCCATATTTGATCGTGATGCTGCAGTTAGAATGGCAATTGCCGAAGCATTGGGAAAACTCCGAAGACCTGAATCGGTCAATGTTCTGAAACGGCTTCTCACAACTGAGACCGAATCACAATGGGTGATGAGTGCTGTCGAAAGATCGTTAGAAGCCTGTCAAGATCGTTAATGGCAGCGCATAACAACCGCATCAACCCGGACTGGCAATTCCGCTGCGCTCCATTTCCAGTCGGTTATGCGTAGGCGCGTTACCAGAAAGCCTAGTTTAAAAAGGAGATGTCTGTGTGATGACTGAGCAGAATAAACACCGTCCGTCGAAAGTATTACGTGGAATCGTTATCGCTTTGTTTGGACTTACAGTCACATTTACCTTGCTAGTGCAGTTGGCACCACCTGCGTGGCCTTTGGTGCAGAGAAGTATGATAGTATGATCCCACTCGGTGCCGTACAAGCCTCTATATCAAGCCTTGGTTGTTATCAGCTTGGCTGTGGGCGTGTGGGGCATTTGCCACTAACCTTTATTGGACTTGATGTGACGTATCAGGTACTGTTGCGAAAAAACACTCTGGAAAGTATGATTCAGGTATTCCCGAAAAGTCGTTTACTCAAATTTATTCAGGGGATTTCTGCTAAATATATGGATTTTTACTACGGGAATGATGAACTACCGGGATGCTACCTGCATGATCCTCTGGCTGTGGGTTATGTGATTAATCCGGCATTTCTTGAAGTCAAACCACAAATCCTACATGTGGAAACTGTGGGTGAATTAACATCGGGCGTGATTTTCCCAGATGACCGACCTACCCGTAATCCTGCTTGGCGTAATCCTGCTGAAGAAGTAATAAATGTTGCTTGTGACTTAGAAAGAGAAGCATTTGAAGAATTTTTCATTTCAAAATTAATATAAGAGAAAGCGAGGTGGCTATGCCGAGAAACTTTTTTATTAACCCTTACAACTTTGTGCCGCTTGGAGAAAAACCGCTAATCAAACCAGAAACCGACGAAGTCGGGCATCTCTGGTTCGACAAAGATCGGAAATCGGGGAAAATCCACTATTCGCTGAAATTTGTGACACCCTTCATCATTCCGGGGAAACAAACTCCCGGGACGGAAGAAAAGGAGGGTGATATTAAATTCTACACTTATACAAAAGGTGACGGAAAAGAGTATCTAGCAATCCCCGGCTCGCGTCTGCGAGGACATATCCTGAATCTGATGCGGGCGATTAATTCGTCACCGGTCACACAATTTTACAATCACGAAATTTTTACCGGTAAGTATTATCGGGGAAATGTGGAGAGTAAAGTTAATAATGCTCAAAAAGGGTTTCCAAACGGCAGTATTGTACAAGGCTTTTCCGGCAGTGCGAGTGACAAAGAAGAAGGCATGAAAAGCCGTCTCTGGTTTGAGATGGTTATGGGACCCCAAAAATCCGATGTTAAGATAGAACGGAAGAATCTGCGTATCTTAAGCTCCCAACCGCCAAAATCCCATAATTTTTATCTGAAAGGCGGCGATTATGATTGTCCGAATTCCAAGATCCGCGGACGCAAATTTTACTGGCACAATCCGCACTGGAAAGAAAAAATGTGGGACAATGAAGATACCGGAAAAGGAGAATATGGTTTTGAAAATGCCTTCCCTGATGATAATAAGAAGCAATGGTCGCAAGCCGACGTGGCCATACCAGATACCAAGAACCGGGTTGAGTTCAAAGGAACGATCCGCTTCTTTAATCTGACCAATGATGAACTGAATCTGCTAAAGACGGCGCTGGTGGGAATTGGTAATTTAGAAAATACAGATTCCTGTTTAAAACAGTCAGGACAATCAGGCTGGAAAAAATGGTGCCACAAAATCGGACATGCCCGCCCCTTCATAGGAAGCGCCTATATTGAAATTACAGGTATTGAACTACTTGAATTTAAAGAGGGCTATATTCCATCATTGAATGGGGGAAAAAGTGAAGATGAATTCGGGCAGTTAACAGCATGGCAAAACGATAAAATCACGAACAGTGTTCCAACATATATCAAAGCGCTGCA
>JAHIOG010000412.1 GCA_018895675.1 bacterium | reverse complement strand
TATTTTGATATCCAGCCCGCTCGCCATTTCAACGATCCAACCAATTTGTTGACCACCGGATATTTATGGCGCCATTCGCCTTCATGTTCGATCTTCCAGTAACAGTTTTTGCGGAAATCTATTCCCAAGGTTCCATAGGCATTATTCGTATCGAAACCGCGAATAAATTTGTCATAATTCCGGTGAATATTTGTATTTAAAATAATCCCGTTATCCGGATTGGTATATTGATTCACCGTACGAATCATTTTCTTTAATTGCCAATTCAATTTAAAGTTCATTCCACGATAATAATCATAGCTAAAACCTCTAAAGTTACTCCCCTCAAATGGAATTTCCGTATCAGATACAGCCCGGTATTTTGCAAGTGATATATCAAAACGAAATCGATTAGTACCACCTAATGGCAATGAAATCCCTGAAACAAATTCCATCAGATCAAACTTATAATCCAAGTTGGCCGGATATGCGTTATCGATCATAGCCTTTTGGTCAAAGATATTTCTGGTTATATTGTATAATTCAATAAAAAAAGTCGGATACCACTGATGATATTCCAACAGTACAACTAAATCACGGTCTTTGATTTTATTGATAGAGGCGCCGCCGAAAATATTCAAACGGTCCAGAATTTCCGATGAAAAGAAATAAAATCCAGGCTTGACTGTCCCGTAATCGATCATAACACGGGGCATAATAAACATTTTTGAAAACTGTTCTTTGTATTTAATCGGTTCGGAATGATTGATTTCCGACACATTCATCATTCCGGGAATAATTTCAGTGTAGTTCATATATTGACAGTATTCCTGATTAAGAGCTTCCGGATGCTTCACTTTCGCAATTTTAAAGGAAGAATTTTCAAACAGCGAATAGAGCAGATCACCATTTCTATTTACCACGGGCATAAATGCCCCACCAAATACATTGGTTACCAGTTCAATCTCACCGGTTTTCAGAGATTTACGGTAAATATTAAAAATGCCTGTTTTATCCGACGCAAAATACAACCATTGCTGATCAGGGCTAAAATAGGGATTTCTGGTATCGTGGGCGGCATTATCAATATATTCGATCTTTGCATCAGAAACATGATATACTGCGATATCCCTGCCGTGTTCGACCATATAATCAAATGCAAGCAACTTGCCATCAGGCGACCAGTGAGCTGAGAAAATTTCCAGACCATCACCATAGTCGGTTATCTGTTTTGACGCCGATGAATCCAAATCCATAATGAACAGATTCGATGTTCCGTCCTTCCCCGATACATAAGCAAGTCGCTTGCCGTCGGGTGATATGGCTGGATTGTACGCCCGCTGGAATTTGGTTATCTGTTTCTCTTTCTTCTTTTTCAGATCATAACGGTAAATATCATAGTATACTGATCCATGCTTATTCGGCTTACTGCTTTTTGAATAATAGATATAACCACCGTCAGGTGAAACAGATATACGTGACAATACTTTAGGTTGAATCAAGGAGCTTTTACCGGTTTTTATTTCATAAGAATACAAAGATGTTTGCGAAAAATAATCTCTGCCTTTATTAGACAGGTAGAAAATAGTCGAGTCGCCGCTCCACTCAGGGTAATACTGAGTCGTCACCTCTCCTATCAGGATTTCACCTTTAACCTGATGTTGCCGGATTGAACTTGTGAGAGAATGGTAATTACTTTCCAAATAATTAACCCATTCAACATGCAGTTGTTTACCGCTGACCCCGGTTGCTTTTTTTAATGCCGCATTAATTGAAAACTGAAATGGTTCTGAAATAATTTCTGCCAATTTAGGGATGACCTCTGTACCAAACCGGTCACATAAATACCGCACAAAGGTATAACCCTGGTTGTACACCGATTCGTTACCGATACCTCGTTTCCCAAAAGACGCCATCTGGTTTAACGAAAGAACTTTTCCATGGAAAGTCCTGTCCCGCATCAGCATATCCCGGTGGGAATCCCAGAAATCGTTGCTCGTCCCGGGAAACATATACTGCGCCATACCTTCCGCCAGCCACATGGGAATCACGAGTCCGGGAATCGGATATGACGAAATAACACGCGGATATCCATAAACGACATCGTCACGTTTTTCGTCTTCATAATCTATAACTTGAAAATAAAATCCCGGTACGGAACGGGAATATTTCATCGACTTTTGCAGGGAAACGATATGAGCAAACTCATGAGTGATGACATCCAGCAACCAGTGATGGTTTCCACGCAGAGGATAATCCAGCGGCGTCGCCCAGATTTCAATCTTGTTGTCGTAATAGTAAGCTGCGGCATTGGAGATGTCGCCAATATCCTTGATGATCAAATCGGTCTTCTGGGATGGCTCAAAATTGTAAAATGTTGTGATTGGTCCATAGATTGCTTCGGCAATATCCGCCGATTTTTGAGCGGTCCACTCGGCGCCTTCATGGTAATGGATCTCAAAATGCTCTGTGACAAAGGTCTTCCAGTTGAGCTCGGGATGGTTATAGGTCGCAAATTGAGCATTCAATCCAACTGGAATAATAGCCCAGACGGAAATCAGGAAAAAGGGAATCGTATGTTTAAATACTCGGAGAACTTTATACACTAATGAATGACCATTATTTTGACGATTTTACTTTCGGTCTTGCTGCCGGAGGTTGCCTTAACAACGGCAAAATAGACGCCGTTGGCAATATTACTGACATTCCATTCGATTTCATTATAATCATTGATAAGAGGAGATGTCTCTTTAAAGGATTTCACCAGGTCACCGGCAAGGTCATAAATATCAATCGCTATATTGCAATCCGATGTGGGGAAATATCGAATTGCCGTGCGATCAAATTTGGTCGGGTTCGGCCAGTTGAAGGTTTTTTTCTGATCCAGCAGACCTGTTGCACTACTTGTTGGACTCTGGGAAGGTTTGGTATAGAAGAAGCTCCGTGACGAATTTCCGCCATAGCAGTACCAGGCGTCATCGGATAACGGTAAATCTGTCAGGTAACATCCGGTGATATTGCTTCCTGTTGAATTTGACGTGATCAAAAAAGTACCTTTATCATTATCCATTAAAGTCGATTGGTCGGTTTGACTATTTTTTAGGGCTTTGGGATAGCCGGAAATTAATTTCCCGGAATAGTTATAGGCAAGTATTCCAACATTTTCCAAAGTAACGATTACATCTAAAATTTGATCCCCGTCTATATCAGTTGTCAATACATGTGGTTTAAATGATTTATCCGGATACTGATTTGGAATTGTAAACGGGAAATTTGCCTCAAGGTATAATTTTTCGTTAAAGGCATATATTTCGCTGCTGTTTTTTGTTATAATTTCTACTTTCCCATCGCCGTCAATATCAGAAAAAGCAAGCGTTGAATCAAATTCTCCATCATAGGTGATAATTTCAGAGGCATCATCAAGAGGATTCAAAATCAGACAAAGCCGCTCCGAATGGAGAACCACCAAATCCGCCTGAATATTTTCATCTATATATGCCAGCCCCATACTAATTGTTCCAGGGTTTATCAAATCACCCAATTCATCATATTCGAGTGTAGACGGATCAATACGTAAAATTGTCCCTTCACGAGTATCCCCAAAAACCAGATTATCTTTTCCGGAAAACCGGTAGATTGGATAATTCGATATGATCGACTCATATCTGTTTTCATCAGGAAAATATTTGACCAGATAATAAGTGTCCAACTGATCGTCAAATGTACAAACGAGGATCCCATCTTGTAGAGAAATTATATTAGAGATTAAATGATTTCCCGGTATTGGTTGTCTATTCGAAGAAACTACATTCCCGGAATTATCTATTTCAAAGAAAAACACAAACAAGGTAGTGTCTGATGGCTCAGATTTAGAAACACTAATTAGAACCTGTTTCCCACTAAAAGAAGAAAAAACAAAACTATTCACTTGCCAATGTTGTGATGATAATGCCAATCTATTTCCATTTTTATCAAAGGTAAAAATAATATTACTTCTTCCATATTTCCCGGTCACTAATAACTCATTCGAGTTATCGGTTGTGTCCAGATCAATCGGGATTATCTCTATTTCGGAAATCGGCAAACTTCCCGACTCATAGATCTGAAAACCTGTCAGATATGTAGTGTTTTTTATCCGAAATTCCATTACAGGACCGGCCGGTCCGATGCTATCCACCGCGATCCCGGTATATGCCCAGTCATTGCTTTTTGAAGAAGGATTCGTGAAACCGGTAAATCCTATGCGCTTCTCATCATCTTCAGGATAATCGGGATTCAGATGCCAGAAGCCTTCATTGCCGGCAAACCAGGGATCAAAATACCAGCCAATGTCAACACTGGCGCCGATCATCTGGGATTCATATCCGAGATCCTGGGCGCCATCGGCTTCTTCGAGGTCAACTCCACGATGTTCACGATCGATATTGATACTGTTGGTTGCCAGATTCGCATCGATAACCGATTCATCGATATGCCAGATCAGTAATCCGGAGCCCGGTAACCCAATGTCATATCGATGAGTTGAAAGCATCACACCGGTTTCCGATGAAAACACAGGTTTTATCGAATCCACTAAAATAGGCAATAATGCAGGCCAGTCTTTTTCACCGGCATCCAGGTAAATTTTATACTGAATACTATCCAGGGTAACACCGGGACGTACATAAGAGTAGCGGTTTTCAATAAGAAAATATTCATTGTCATTTATTGGGATCTTCCAGAGAGTTGTATCCGATCCGGACTCAGCATGATT
>JAHIOG010000411.1 GCA_018895675.1 bacterium | reverse complement strand
TCTTGAAATATACAGGTTCACCAACTTGCTGAGTAAATACAGGAGGGTTTTCTATTATAGAAGGTATCATCTTCAAAAAAGTAACATTGGAAGCATCAATAAATATCTCTTCAGCACTTCCGGATTTAACATTAAAATCCTCTTTTAAATAGATTTTCCCTGCATCTATTTGTTTTTCCACTTTTATAGCTGAAATCTTGGTATTATATGTTTTTCCTGAAATCAGATTTTGCAGTGGGCTCCCCCCCCTGCCAAAAGGTAAATCAGTCATATGAAAAACAATACAATTATAATTCTGATAGATTTCTTCCGGAATAATCCACGACCAATGGGGGAAAAAAATATATTCAGGATTGAATTTCTTGACGAAATCAAGTGTTAATTCCTCTTTTTTGGTAACCAACTGTACATCATATTTATTATGATTTTTATCTTTGAACTTTAATGCGTTAGTAATATTCCATGATTTGATAGTTGCAATTATTATTTTTCTCATCGTGTTCCAAACCTATTTCTTAACCGGCATAACTCTGATTTCAAACTATGTCAATCTCTTAAACCCAGCATGACAGACTGGCCCTTTCAAATATTTTTCTGTTTTCCCTTCGGCAATTGATTTTGAGATGAATCCAAATGCTTCATCAGCAGCCTTCAAATAGCTTTCTATATGTTCTTCTTTATGGGCAAACGATGCATAAAAACCCGTTGAAGCAAGAAAACCCTTTTCCAGCATCAATTGAGTAAACAACGTTTTCAAAACCAAGGGATTCTCATATTTAAAATCAAAATGTCCAAGCGGATCTATCCCGGAAACTTCAATATTAAGATCATGAATGGATGCCAATGATTCCCAGCTTTCCTTCATTTTTTTCCCTATTTTGATTAAATGCCTTGTTACATTCTTTTCCCTTATCTTGCGTATCGTTGCAAGAGCAGCTGTTGGTCCAACCCTATCTGTCCAGTATGTACTGCTAATGAAAGTATCCTGCACAACCCCCATCACTTCGCTCTTACCTATTATCGCAGCCATTGGAAACCCATTGCTCATTCCTTTTGCGAAAACCGCTATATCCGGTTCCAGACCATAAAGCAGATGCGCCCCTCCATTATTTAATCTAAAGCCTGCCGTGATTTCATCTACGATTAAGACTATTCCCAGGTCATTTGTTACCTGCCTTATGGTTTTAATAAAATCCTTATCAGGCATAAAATTCCTTATAGGTTCCATGACCACAACTCCGATATTATCTTTGTGTTCTTCCACAAGTTTCAAAAAACCTTCCGTATCATTGTAATTAAATGGATACGTCAAACCTTTCAATGCCCGCGGCACACCAAGAGGATTCAAACCGGGCAGCAAATGCCCATCCAGCGACTTCTCATCTCCAAGATTCGAAGAGAGATACCAGTCATGCCAGCCGTGGTAGCCGCAGAAGAGCACAGTATCTTTTCCGGATTTTGCTCTTGCAATCCTTACCGCGATCATCATAGATTCCCCGCCAGTTCTTGCATATCTTACCATTTCTGCCCATGGATGAAGTTCAAGTAAAAGCTCTGCAAGTTCCACTTCTTCAGGCGCGTTCAATGTGCACATATTTCCCCTGTCAACAGCAGATTTGACAGCCTTATTTACATCATCATCAGCATATCCAAGGATACAGGAACCTACTCCCATAGTGCTCATATCAATATATTTATTCCCATCCAGATCCCACACCTCACACCCTTTTGCCCTGTCGTAATATGCAGGCCAGAGTTCAGGGAGGAACATCTCCGGTCTTTTTGATAAAAGCTGTGTTCCGCCTGGTATGATCTTCTTCGCTTTTTTGTAAAGTTCCTGTGATTTACCCATATTAATGCTCCTCAATGTACTCTAAATTTAAAGTTTTATCTTCTTTTAATGACTTCAGATATCCTTCATTTCTATTTATATATTGATTTATCTTTTCAATATCTGGATTTTTATCTATAAATTCAAGTATTTCCATCATCCCAAAATCAGGATTTTTAGTATATATATTTTTATATATTGATTTTATGAATTCAAAATCCTCAGGATTATCAAGTGTCCATCTTTTATGAGATAAATCTCTATTAGATTCAAGATTAACAAGTTTGAAGGCAGGATTTTTTCTAATAAAAGGTGTCACATGCTCCCTTTCTGAAGACAGGCTTGCTTTTTTCCATGCCTCTTTTAGTGCCGCAAAGGTGAAAACTTCGATATCCTCACCATCAGGATAAGTTTCTTTTAGTGTATTAGAAGTGTAATCCACTTTTTCTCGCACATGCAGAGTAATAACTTCATCTATTACCATGGGATCGATCAGCGGACAATCTGAAGTGATCCTTACAATGTGGTCGCCTTTAAAGAGTCTTGCTGTCTGATAATACCTGTCCAGCACATCATCCTCAGAGCCGCAGTAAACACTTATGCAAAGGTTAGCGCAGAGCTTGACAATCTCAAGGTCATCTTTATTGATAGTGGTTGCAACTATTACATCATTGACAAGCTTGCTGGATTTTACTCGCCTGATAACATGTTCCAGCACAGTCCTGCCTTCAAGGTCAAGAAGAACTTTTCCCGGTAATCTCGTTGAACCAAGCCTTGCCTGGATTATGGCAATTATTTTCATGATCTATTTACCTTCCAATTAAACGGTAAAATTATATTTTCGTCATCTTCTTTAAACAAGGAGAGTTTAGAAATTATATTCTCGACATCTCTATTATAGTCCAATGAAGAAATGATCTCTTTAAGATTGTTCAAACTATCAACGCCCACCACGACTTTATCAACAAACCTGTTGAG
>JAHIOG010000039.1 GCA_018895675.1 bacterium | reverse complement strand
TAAAAGAATAAATATTTATGATGAACCGCTCATATTTAACTGTCATCTATAAGTAAACGATCTGTTAAAATGTTTTTACATCATAAATATTTATTCTTTTACAAGAAATATTATTTCGGCAGGAACATATCCGGATTTTGTATTTTAAAGAAATAGAATGTAAGTTTGAATGCTTTTTGAGGGGGCGAATGGATTCGACGGGATCGAAGAGTCGAAGAATTGCGTGCCGTGGTTTTCAGGAGGGCCACGATAAAAAACCTGAACAACCTTAAGTGCCAATTCATTTGGCAACGTCGCTTACGCTTAGTTAAGCGGCCGTTCTCATGCAACTTTGTCTGTAAGTTGTCTGAGGGCGTCGATTATACAGACTAATTCTTCACTTTTGTTTGCGGATGAAGAATGAAACTTTAGCGAGCTGGCTTTTTCGGAAGTTTGTTTATTGTCGACGGAGAAGTAAGATTTTACAATAGACTACGCACGTAGTGGTTCTTCCACTCTCTTTTTCGGACGGGAGTTCGATTCTCCCCGCCTCCACTCTTCGCCCCGATAAAATCGGGGCTTCGCGTGGCAGGCCACTTATCATTGAGAAATTGATGTTTCTTCAGATTTCGCAACGAAGAGTGTCCTGCGTAGTGCCGATTCATCGGTACGAAGCATGGACTATCATGTTTTATGTTTATATATTAAGAAGCGTTAATCACCCCGATCAAACATACATCGGTTATTCTTCCGATCTCAAACAGCGTCTGCAATATCACAATAGCGGTAAATGCAAACACACTTCTAAATTTATACCCTGGCATATCGAATTCTATTGTGCATTCAAAATCAAATCAAAAGCGCTCGATTTTGAAAAATATCTGAAATCCCATTCCGGAAAAGCATTTACAAATAAACGGCTTATTTAATCGATAAAATCGGGGCTTCGCGTGGCAGGCCACTTATCATTGAGAAATTGATGTTTCTTCAGATTTCGCAATAAACAGGAATTGGTTTCCCTCTACGCTATTCTTCTAAAATTGGTTTCAGATAATCCTGCCAATAGGTTTGCCAGTTATAGCGACTAAAAACCCGTTTAAATAATATATCACTTTTAGAGAGATTCTCTTTCAAGAACTTCATCAACCGGTTGGCATTAAACTCCGGGCTTTCATCGGTTGGTAAATATAAAACTCCATCCTTAGCAACTTCCCTGAATACAGGAATTTGTGTGACAGCAATTGGTGTTCGTGCCGCACCGGCTTCCAGTATAGGTAGTCCAAAACCCTCATCGAGACTAAGATATAAAACCAGATGCGCTACAAAATAGAGATCATGTACAACTTCCCTGTTTTTTGCCTCAGTGATACCAAGCTCGGCAAAAATATCACTTAAAAATATGACACTTTTTTCAAGATCATATTCGCGTACTAAATCTACCAGATATTGAGAATACGACGTTAACCCTCCGTTTTCCATCTCCGGTTTACCGGTTATTATTCCAAGTATTTCAGGAAAGTTTTGCCTGAGATTGGAAATAATCCGAATACTTCGCTCAATATTTTTCCGGGGTAATTGCCGGGCTGGAATCAACACAAAGGGATATCGGTAAAAGAGCTTCAAATGAGATATAATTTGTGTAGTGACATCATGGAAGCTAAGAAAATCCTGATATTTTAACACATTTGGGATAACCGTAATTTTCTTGCGGGGAATATTCAGCAATTCCGCCATCTGACGTCTCCTGAATTCAGAAATGGTAATATAATGAACGTTTGGAAGCGCCGATTTCAGTAGTGTCCATGGACGACGATTATATAAATTATTTTTATGATCTTCCATTAGCCATGCCAGATCATGAGTCCATAGGTAGAATTTTTTATCGGGATTTTTTTCAATATAGTTCCAGAATGCCTCCGTTGCAGTCAGATTAAACGGCATCGACATAATGTTATGGATTATAATTGTATTTATATCACCCACCTGGGTTTCAATCTTTTTTTGAAGATTCTGGAGTCGGAATTCATAATTTTCAGGTAACGAACCTAAACGCAAGATGCGTTGAATTGACCGAATATGAGGACTATTGGGGTTCAAATCAGTAATATTACTTGTTTTAATATTTTTCCCTTCAATATTTCCCTCACCGGACAGCAACGTGACCAGGTAACCCTGTTTTGCAAACATCTCCGCCTGAGGACCAATGATATTTTCAACTCCTCCCACTACCGGTGGCAATGAATAATGTGCGATAATGATCTGTTTGATTGATTTCATTGAAAATTCCTTTGTGAACAATATAATTTAGATGAATTTTGCACCAAGGGAAATAGTTTTACCTCATTTAAATGACAACTTTTTTACGAAAAGACAATCATAAGAAGTGTTTTGTGAATAAAGATGATTTTCTTAGTTATTTGAAATTTAGTATATTTATAACAAGCGAATAAGTGAAGTTGAATAGAAGTCATATGAAAAATTTACAGATCTTAATAATCTTTGTATTCTTGCTGTCTGCGCTGTGTCAATGCGGAAAACGAGACTATGTCACGTCCGATTCAGTTGAAGCTCTGAATTATTATAAAAAAGGCGAAGAGTTCCGACTACAATTATACTACAAAAATGCCTTGAAAAATTATCTTAGCGCATTGAATGCAGATTCGAACTTTGCAATGGCAGCTTTCCGGTCTGCATTGGCTTATTATCACTTCGGCGCGGAGGATAGCGGAAAATATTACTTTGAAAAAGCATTACAGCTTAGGCCAAAAATATCCGAAGTCGAAGGACTGATTATAAAATATTATTGGGCAATCTATCATGACGATAAAAAACTTGAAACGGCAAGCTTAGATTCACTTTTAAGATTCTATTCGGACAATTTCGAAGTACGCGTTATTAATGCCCAGAATAAATGGAAAAATCTTGACTTTGAAGGCGCTCGTAAAATATATCAGGATATTTTAAGACACAATCCCAATTACATAGTTGCATACAATGACTTAGGATATCTATATGCGAAAGAGGGACTATTTAAGGAATCTATAGATTATCTCGAAAAATATAAGCGATATGCCGCGAGTCAGTTAAATCCATATGACAGCCTGGCGGAAATATATATAGCAATCGGTCGGTATTATGAAGCAATTCACATGCTGGAATATATCATCGAAAACCGGCAGGATGAACTAACCGAAAACGAATATATCGGTTTGATGATTTATATCAGGATTGCGGATGCTTATAAAAAACTCGGGCAATACCAAAAAGCCTTGAATATTTTATCTGCCGCCGACAATTTTTATTCTTCAAACTATTCATTAACCCGGATCGCATTAGCGCGTTTCAATCTATACAGGGAATCGGACCAAATCGACCGGATGGAAACCGTGATTAATTATGTTAAAAGCGTTAATCCGGGAGACGACTATTCATATTCCGACGCAATTATTAACATTGAAAAAATGGAATTTAATCGTGTTCTTAATATTCTTGCCAGGTATAAATCCGAATTGGAAAATCAAGATAAAATTGATCGTAATAAATTGATCACAAAGGCGTCAATTGAAGGAGAATTGAACTTCAAGACCGGTCTTTTTGATGAAGCCGCTGAACAATTTAAACTGGCGGCAGATACATTTAGTGATACATTGTGGGCTGCCGATCTGCGATTGAAACAATATATTTCCGAAGGGAAAGCGGGCAATTATACAACTGCCCTCAATGGTTTACGGAAAATTATTAAAGTTAATTCGAATTGCCCGAAGGCATTAATATATACGGCTGAATTTTATACAAAAATCGGCAAAGAGTCTGAAGCCAAAGCGTATATTTCGCATTTTCATAAGCTCTGGAAAAATGCTGATCCTGGTACGCCGTTAATAAATCAAGCAGACACTATTGCCCGAAAGTTGAATCTGCTTCAGTGATGGGAATTCTTACCGAAACCTTACTGACTTCATCACCTGTACTATCATATTGGACAATGTGCTGTACCGAATTGATATAATCAAAAGTAAATTCCGTTAATTCAATTACTTTATTATCCCGGCTCCTGATCCAGATCTCCATATTCAAGTCGCCTTTGTCATTATATCTCAATTCAAGGCGTCCAATATCTTCTCCGCTGGATGCTTTCACATCGTATAAAACCGGTTTTCTTAAAGAATCAAAGTGTGTAACGGTGAAATAATCCTTCTGAGTTGGAAACCAGTCAATTCCCTGAATTTTTTCTACCATTTGGGCCTGGATATCATCCGGAAGATAGGATGTCCTGGAAATCAAGGTCGAATCAGGATTGTAGGTATCCATCACAATCAAATTTCCGGATTGATTATAATAGAACATTGTCTTTGTCGTTAAATTTCCGCCGGCATTAATGTGATCAAGAACCGAAACGCGATTAGATACATATTTACCACGATAGAATGATGTTCCGATTACTTTAGCAGGATTTACATCCACTCCCTTGATGAAATCATTGTATGTATGAAAATATTTTATCCGGTCCTGAGCCAATAAAATAGCCGGGACAACAAGAAGAAACGTAAAATAAATCTTTAGCAATCGAAATTTCATGAATAAAAATTGAACCAGTTAGTCTTTTTCTTGCCAGCGTCCATCAATATGTGG
>JAHIOG010000410.1 GCA_018895675.1 bacterium | reverse complement strand
GATTTTGATCGACCCGTGTACAGAGGCGGCTACAAGCAGCGTGTGAGGCTACTACTTGAAAATGATATTAATCTGTTTGCATATCACCTGCCACTGGATGCGCACCCGGAAGTCGGTAATAATTTTCAGATCGCCCGGACTCTTGGGTTGAAATCGCCGGAACCATTTGGTGATTATAAGGGTAAATTTATTGGCTGTAAGGGACAGGTTGATTCCATTCCTTCCGATATATTTATTTCCGGAATAAAGGAAAAAATAAACCCCAATGCTTTGGTTTTTCCTTATGGACCTGCAACAATTAGAGATGTCGGAATCATTAGCGGCGGCGCCCAGAAAGAGGTGAAACAGGCGGTTTTGAATAATCTTGACCTTTATATTACCGGGGAAGCAACTGAATTTATTCTTCACTATGTGAAAGAAGAAAAGATCCACTATGTCGCCGCAGGACACTACGCCACGGAAAAATTCGGGATAATTGCTCTCGGCGAACATTTAATGGAACAATTTGGTTTGCAGGTTGAATTTATTGATATTCCCAATCCGGTTTAAAAAAGTTTTGTGTTTTAATTTGACAAGCGCTATAATGATATGGGTAGCCGGAGGAAAAGACAATGAAAATCATTTCAAAAAATCTGCTTCGAAACATCTTTTGGGTAGGTGTTTTTGGGATCGCGCTGGGTTTTCTCGAAGCCATTGTTGTGATTTATTTGAGAGATATGTACTATCCCCAGGGATTCGGATTTCCGCTTAGTCCTGTCGCGCCACGGATGTACCTTGCCGAATTAATTCGTGAACTTTCTACAATTATCATGTTGCTTGTGCTTGGATACCTCGTCGGAAAAACCACTATTCAAAAGCTGTCGTATTTTTTTTACAGTTTTGCCGTATGGGATATTGTTTACTATATCGTACTTAAAATGTTCTTAAACTGGCCCTCTTCACTGTTGACCTGGGATGTGCTGTTCCTGATTCCTATGCCATGGCTGGGACCGGTAATTGCACCGCTGATTGTGTCAATATCGATGATTTGCGCGAGCGGCCTGCTGCTGATTCTGGAAGATCAAAAAAATACAATCAAGCTAAAATCTACCGATTGGGCGCTGTTACTAATTGGCGCAGGACTGATCTTTACCAGTTTTATCTGGAATTATTCCACGCTAATCATCCGTGGAGGATTTTTTTCGAGTTTCTGGACCCTGGCAAACAACCAGGAATTTCTTAAAATCGTATATGATTACAAGCCGGATTTTTTTAACTGGCCCGTATTTGTGATTGGGGAGGTTTTAATTTTTCTTGCAACCGGGTTGGTTTTCATACGACATCACAATGTTTTTCTACCTCAAATAAAATGGTTGCATGAGATTATTGATAATGTCCGCCAACATGTATTAAAATTGTACTCGTTTTAAAAAGTATATCACAGGAGGAAAAATGAATCGAACAACAAGAACAGGGCTGACTGTTTTGGGCCTTATCTTTCTGGTATCATCGCGATTATTCTCGCAGACTACCGATGAAATTCAGCTGCTTGCGCCGGCATTTGAAAATAACGCAACCCTGATGCAGGCATTGCAAAATCGAAAATCGGATCGCTCTTTCTCAGAAAAGGATTTGTCGTTGCAGCAATTATCGGATTTATTATGGGCGGCGAACGGTGTGAATCGGAAAGCAAGCGGCAAGCGCACCGCCCCGACAGCGCGTGACAAGCGCGAAATAGATGTTTATGTTGCAATGGCAAAAGGATTGTATCTTTATGATACGGATAATCATCTTTTGACATTAGTATTAAAGGAGGATATCCGCGCCTTAACAGGGAAACAAGAATTTGTCAAAAAAGCAGCTGTAAATCTGGTTTTCGTAGCCGATTATGATAAAATGAGCGGCAACCGGGAGTCCAATGACTTCTATTCTGCAACGGACACCGGCTTCATAAGCCAGAATGTCTATCTCTATTGCGCCGCCGAAGGATTGTCTACGGTTGTCCGGGGGATGCTTGATCGGGAACCGCTGGCAGAGAAAATGGGACTTCGAAAAGGACAAAATATTGTATTAGCCCAAACTGTTGGATATTCAAAATAATGACTTTTGGGAGAAGTGATCGAATGAAAAAATTACTATTGCTGATTGTATTATCACTGATGATAAACGGATCTTTTGCAGAAGATGAAGAGGATAAAGGCTCCCTGACAAATGTCGGACAGCCGGCGCCGGTTTTTTCAGTGACTTCTATTGAAGGTGTGCAGTTTGATGTTGAGCAGCTTCGTGGAAATATAGTGTTGATCAATTTTTTCGCTACCTGGTGTCGTCCCTGTATGGCGGAGATGCCTGAGCTGGAAAAGCGAATATGGCAACGATTTCAAGGGAAGGATTTTATCGTCCTGGCAATTGGCAGAGAGCATACAAATAAAGAATTAAAAAAGTTTAAGCGCAGGAAAAAGTATACATTTCCCATTGCACCCGATCCAAACCGGAAAGTGTACAGTCTGTTTGCTGAAAAATATATTCCAAGGAATTATCTGCTTGATAAGCAGGGAAAGATAATTTTCCAGTCTATAGGCTTCGAAAAAGCAGAATTTGAGGAATTGATAAATACTATTGAAAACGTGTTGCAATAACGGAGTATAATGCAGAAAAGAGTTATTGACCTTACCCGAAAATTACATACAGGGATGCCGACATATGCCGGTGACAAACCCAATCCCGAAATCATTTCCAGACCGAGCAAATTGGTTCACGATATCACTATTTCTTCAATTTGCCTGGGGTCGCATTTCGGAACCCATATTGACGCCCCGAGACATTTCTTTCCCACGGGCAAAAGCCTGCTTGATATCCCCGTAAATCGTTTTGTCGGAAAAGCGCTTTGCCTGAACAAGGAAAACCACTTTCCCGGGCCCATTGATCTGACTGAACTGGACAAAGCGTTTGTTGTGCGCGAGAAACCGGATTGGCTTTTACTGTATACCGGCTTTGACCGGAATTGGGGTAAGAAAGATTATTTCTTAAATCATCCGTACTTATCGATCTCTTTTGCGGAATTTATACTTGAAGTGAATATTTCCGGCGTAGGGGTTGATTTCCCCAGCATCGATTCTGCCAATGCACAACAATTTGATTTTCCGATTCACCGGACGCTGTTAGGAGCAGACCGGCTGGCTATTGAAAATCTTTGTTGTCTGAATAAGCTGCCAAACGATCGACCATTCGATCTATGTGCCTTGCCGTTAAAGATAGACACCGACGGATCTCCGGCAAGGGTTGTGGCGGTTTTATAGGTGTTTAAAAACAATCTTTACTTATATGTTAGGCTATATTTTTTAAAAGATCGTATATCATCAATATCTTTTGATGGGTGATTGCAGATCAACGATTTTTGATTTAAGATTTTCAAATTCGTTATTATCCAGAGAGAATGCCTTCGGCGCTTGTTCGATATTCGTTATTTCTTTTGCTAATGTATAATTTCCCATTGAAAGGGACTATATTTTAATATTTGTTTTGACTATGATTTAGATTATTTCGGGCGATTTTTACAATTTTATTTCGCATCGTATATAGAAAATTCAGGTTTTCTTCCCAGTAATAATCGGAGTAAGTCCAGGGCAGACGAACAAACTCTCCGTGGGCATAGAGCATGGTGACTTCGGCAAATATGCTGTTTCCCGTATAGATGCGGTGGGAAAAGTTCTTGGTGGAAAACAGAACCAGTTTTGCCGGAGTAAGATAGCCGGGATCAAT
>JAHIOG010000409.1 GCA_018895675.1 bacterium | reverse complement strand
TGAGAACCAAAAAGATAAGCCCTTAAAACAGGCTTGTCCTTAAAGTAATCGGTAATCATATTTATTTCACGTTTTTGCAACATAATCATCTATTCCTAAAATAACTGCTTAAATATAAGTATTGATTTCATTTTTCTCACGAATATTTTTATGTTGAGAAAAAGCGGACAGGTTCCCGCCTTTGTCGGGCAGGCCTGTCTGCGCCAGGGCGCTATCGAGAAATCTCCCTGAGCACGCTGTCGCTGCGCGATCAGGTGCGAAACTGGTTTTATTTAGTTTGTTAATAAAGATGATTTCGTAAAAAAGTGATTAGGTGTGTCCGGCAGCTGCCGGATGAGCGAAGCGAAGAAGAATCTCCCACGAGAAATCAATAGAGATTCTTCACTCGTAACTCGCTCATCTCAGAGACCTCTATGAGGGAATGACAGCTTTGATACTTTTTACGATTCCATCATATTTAATATTTGAAATTTGATATTCTTGTCCTGCATATCCTCCCAGGAGTCTCCGTATTGGAGTCCTTGGTGACCTTTGTGACAGCCCGAGCGGAAGAAGCAAATCTGAAATTTGATATTCTTGTCCTGCGTAATGCAATGAAGCATGGATGAAATCTAAAATCTAAAATTCTACTCCTTTTTCCGCTCGATCCACCCTATTATTCCGGGGAGAATAAATACAGTGGTGATGAAACAGGCGCCAACGCCGATTAAGAGCGCAGTTCCCAGGCTGCCATATCCTCTCCACAAAGAAAACATCAACGATCCAAACGCCAGCATTGTGGTCAGGGAGGTAAGCAAAATAGCTTTTCCCGTACTTGCAAAGACAGTCTTTACGGAATCATAGCCTTCTCTTCTCCAGCGATGAATGATGTGGACGCCATCATCAATACCAATCCCAAGAATCAACGGTAAAGCCATTACATTTACTACATCCAGCTGCCTGCCAATGATGTGCATTATTCCAACCATCCAGACCATTCCCGTCAATAGAGGAATCATTGCCATGAGAGCGTGTCCCACATTCCGGAAATCAATCAATAATAAAATAAAAACCACAATTATTGTTAAAATAGCGGCATTGCGTCCGTCTCTGCCGATGACGTCAATTAATGCTCTGAAGACAGGGGGAAAACCGGTGGCGCGTTCACTAATTTCATCCAGGTCATCGGTAAAGCGGTAGAGAAACCGGGCGTCCTGCCAGATATTGTGAGCGGGAAGCACTGTTATAAGGAAAAGGCTTCGATCCTTATTTCCATATTGGTCAATTATAGATACCGGCAAATTTTCTAAAGATATAGATTCTTCATTTGCCATTTTAAGAACATTATTTTTAAAATAAGCAAAGTAATCGTTCTGGAAAGAATTTGTCCTTGATAGAATGTTTTTATCTCCACGATTCAGAATCGATTCCAGCCTACTGAAAACAGTATTATATTCGCTTTCGGTGTATCCGACTATTTCCCCGCATTTTTTATCTATTTTATCCTGACCACCTGTAAATGCGAGATGCTGTAGTTCAATAATGTTCATCTTTAATCGTTCCAATTCCTGTTTTAAGACATTTAACTCTTTTTCCGAAAGCAGGTCCTTACATTCGGCGCCTGATATAAAATGCCGGATTTCTTCAATATGGGGATTTCTTTTTTTCTGTTCCTCAGGAGATGGTAAATAGAGTGAAATATCCTCAACGACTGCAATGGAAGAGTAATCCCTGGCAACGTCGGTTAATCGTCGTGATTCTTCCACACTTTCGGCTACCAGGTAGGCAAAATCCATACTAAGATCAAATTTATCCAAAACTGTATCCTGCAGCGCAATGCTGGGAATCCCTTCCGGTTCGATATCCATATAATTATAATTAAAGGTGATTTTTGAAGCAGACCAGATCAGAAGCGCCGTAACAATAATTGCTCCTAATATTGTAAATATATATCGCTCTTTCAAAACTGCGCCAATCCGCCCAAGGAAAATAAAAGAGATATCCTTTGATTCTGCTTTTTGTATATTTCCTTTCTTAACAAAGTGTTTTTCCCGGCGGCGTTCACGAATTACGAGCAATGCCGGTAAAAGTGTAAATGTAACCGCCGCCACTGCTAACAAACCAATTCCGGTAATCAATCCCATTTCGCTCATTACTCTTGAATCTCCGATCATCAATGCGAAAAATGCGCAGGCTGTAGTAAGCGCCCCGGTTATTATACCCATACCGGATTTCAACAGACTTCCTTCCATGGATTTTTCAATGGAATTACCTGAAGCCCGCATCTCCGTAAAACCGGCAATAATATGGATCGAAAAATCAATACCCAACCCGATCAATACAACGAAAAACATTAGCGT
>JAHIOG010000408.1 GCA_018895675.1 bacterium | reverse complement strand
TTTACCAATTTTTTCAATCTCGTCCGGCGGGCAGCCGTGCATCGTTGACAGAGTAACGTTATTGGAAATACAGTCGGGAATATCGATCTCATTTACGGCAGGATATAATTCCCTTATTTCATCTTTAAAAGCATTTTTTTCTTCGTGGCAATTTATCATTTTAGCCAAAAACCACTGCAAATTTTTCTTTAGGATGCCGGCTATGTCGTAGCCGACGCTCATATTGAAAATCGTGCCAATATCTCCAGCCCAGCCGAATTTATGCCGTAAAATATGAATGATTATCCAGGCTTTCAGGTATTCATGGAAAGATTCCTCGATTTTGAGTTCCTGCGACCATTCGCAATTGTAGCCTTCATCCTGAATATCAATGCACGGTTTGGAAACTTCAATTTCATCGAGGGTCTGGACGGTCTTGAGTTCAATATACCGGGCGCCGCAAAGCCAGGCGGAAATGATGTTCTGCGCCATCTGTGTATGGGGACCAGCAGCGACGCCGATCGGAGTTTCCAGCGCCTGACCGAATATAGATGTTCGATAAATATCTTTTTTATTCGGTGTATAAAATTGACTTTGGTAAATCCCGAAAATGGAACCCTTTGCCTCTGATTTCAATATTTGAGCAAGAAGTTGTCGGACCGGAATAATTGAAAAATTTTCACTCATAGTATTTTTTATGTAGTTTCTGCGCGGCTTGTTTCACTTTTGCAATAATGTCTTCTTCATCAATATTTTGAATTTTCCCATCTTTATAGAGAATTTTTCCATCGGAGATCGTCATATACATTTTTTGTCCTTCGACCCCAAAGATCAGATGATAAAACAGATTATCAAGATTAATCCCGGTCACGGGGATATAATCTGCGACAGCCAGGTCGGCGGTTTTCCCGATCTCCAGCATGCCGGAATCAGGAAAAAACCGCTTTAAAATATTTCCGGGATATTGAAACAGAATATCGAGTGGTTGGCTGATCTCTCCATTTTGCCGGATAAAATGTGAACGCATGGTACCGAGGGTATTGCCCGTCATGCCATCGGTGCCGAGGCAATATTTTTCAATTTTGGACAGATCCATTTCACCGACGTTATTATTGGCGTTGGATTCCGGGTTGGAAATGATAATCGGCTGAATTTCACGAATAATGTCATAATCCTTTGGCGACAGATGAATACAATGGGCAAGCAGGGAGTTAGGCGATAAGAGTCCATATTCATGGAGTCGATGAACCGGTCCCTCATAACCATTATCAATGCAATACTGCATATCCGCCTTGTCCTCGCCGCAATGAATGTGAATGGGTAGTTCCGTCGACTTTTTGCTTTTTATTAATGATAAGGTATTATTACTCAGTGTAAAATTGGCGTGCAGTCCAAGCAAACCATGAACGTTTTTATCATCAATGTGATCTTCCCGGAAAGCAATATTTTCGTCCAGTTGCCGTTGTACTGCTTTCTCACCCATTCTATCGGAGATTTCATAACATAGCAATCCTTTAACGCCAATTTCCTTGAACGCCTTTTCAATTAACCGAAGGCTCCCGGAAATGTAATTCATAGAAGCGTGGTGATCAAATATGGTCGTCACGCCGTATTTTACCGAGATAATAAGTCCGTAAAGAGCTGAATAATAGATAGATTCTTCATCAAGACTTTGGTCCAAATGCCACCAGAGATTTTCGAGAATTTGGGTAAAATTGTCAGTTTCACCGATTGGAGAAATTCCAGTTGCCATAGCCGAATAGAGGTGATGGTGGGGATTCAACAAACCGGGCAGAACCAGCCGACCCTGCAAATCGAAGAATTCCATGTTTTTAATTTTCAATTCATCGGTTTTGCCAATTTGCTTGATTATACCGTTTTCAATCTCGATAGCCCCGTTTTGAATTAAAAATGAAAAGCCATCAGATATTATTCCATTTCCGATAATGTAATTTTCAGTCATATAGTATATGTCCTATTCTTGAATTCCGCGAGTTCGATTTTTTTAAAAACGACTCTCAAATCACTGCCCTGAAACGTCACCAAAAAATCCAGGAACATGCGGATCTGCTCCATCTGGAAAGAACAACAACCCTACGGCGTCAATTTCATTTTTAACTCTGAGATTTTGCCTGATTTGAGATATTTTTCCTTGCTCTATTTTAATGTCGAGATGTTCAAAATCCTTTTCACTAGATAAAGCTATATTGCCATTCTTAACAATCAAATCTTTCCCGCCCGTTTCATTTCGCGATAGACTTTATCCGGTGTGAATGGCGCTTCAAACAATCTGATACCTACTGCATCATATATTGCATTAGCGATGGCAGGCATAGGACAGTTTATACCGATTTCCCCCACCGATTTTGCGCCGAAGGGACCTGATTTTTCATGGGATTCCACGATAAAGGTCTTGAACTCCGGCAAATCCGCTGCTGTCCAGATTTTGTAATCTCGGAAACTTTTATTCAGCAAATTTCCACTGGAGGAAAATTTGTACTGCTCAGTTAGAGCATAGCAGATACCGTTGACTGCCGCACCCTCAATCTGACCTTCTGCGAGTTTAGGATTGATAGCTTGCCCACAATCCACCGCCGAAACAAATTTTATAATGCGAACCTTCCCGGTTTTTTTGTCCACTTCAACTTCTACGAATTGAGCTATAAAAGGCGGTGGCGATTGTTCTACGATATGTGACGCATTAGCCTGGATTTGAAATTGGTCTTTGGTATAAAGAGAGTGGACGGCTATTTCAGCCAGGCTGAGTTCAGTATTTTGCTTACTATCAATGACCTTACCCTCTGCGAGAGACAATTCATTTTTTTCACTATTCAGCATTTTTGCAGCTACACTAAGAATCTGCTCTTTGATTTTCTCCGCGCATTTTTTCACGGCAGCGCCGGATACATAGGTCGTGGATGAGGCATAAGCGCCGACGTCGAAAGGTGTTCTGTCCGTATCGGACGAAAGCACGATCATTTTATTCAAACCAACCCCAAGAACTTCCGCCGCGATCTGAGCCAGGATAGTATCGGAACCGGTTCCGATATCAGTAGCGCCAATATCGAGATTAAACGAACCGTCATCATTCATTTTCATATAGGCGGCAGCCATATCGATCAGGGGAATCCCCGATCCCTGCATTGCTACGGATACGCCGACACCGCGAACCTTATCACCGTTGCTCAGGCGTTTATCCCGCTTCTCATACCAGCCGATTTCTTCAGCGCCAATGTCAATACATTCATCCAGTTTACAGGAATTAATAATCTGGGTGACGCCTTCCGTGCCTTCACCGAGAGCTTTAAAAACCTGTGAGGTTTCGCCTTCTCTAATATGGTTTTTCTTAATATAATCAAGAATATCGATATCCAGTTTGCGGGTAATGATATCAAGCTGCTGGTTAAGCGCAAAATATCCCTGAGTCGCGCCATAGCCGCGAAGCGCGCCGCCCACCGGTAAATTTGTATATACAGAACGACCGAGAAAGCGCAGGTTTTTTATTTTATTAAACAGCGGTAAAACCTTGGCGCCGCTATTTGACAAAACTGTTAAAGCATGAGTTCCGTAAGCCCCGGAATTCAGCAGGGCGTCCATTTCCAGGAAAGTGATTTCGCCATCATTTTTCACGCCGGTGCGTAACCGGACCCGAATGGGATGCCGAGTGCGACTGGACTGAAACACCTCTTTGCGGGAGAGCACAATTTTCGCTGGTCGTTTATGGCGAATAGTGGCTAAAGCGACGACGGGTTCCAGAAAAACCTCCTGTTTACCGCCAAACCCTCCACCGATACGAGGCTTAATCACCCGGATTTTCGCAAGCGGGTATTCTAAAACTCTGGATACAATTCGGCGTACATGAAAGGGCACTTGCGTTGTACAAACAATTACCAACCGGCCCATTTCATCGAAAAACGATAGCGCCGCATGGGGTTCAATAGCGCAGTGAGAACCATAATGGGCATGATATGTTTCGTCAATAATAAAGTCAGCTTCCGCTTCGCCATTCTTCATATTTCCAAAACCGATTTCGACTTCCGCCGCCAGATTATGCTCGGGCTCGTATTTAACCGGGATAGGCGCGTAGCGGTCTTTGCCGTGGAGGATCGGCGCACCTTTCTGCATCGCTTTTTCCGGATCAAACAGTGGATCGAGAATTTTATAATCGACTTTGATTAATTTCGTGGCATCTGCGGCGATTGCCAGACTTTCAGCTGCGACAACGGCAACTCTGTCGCCGACATAGCGCACCTTTTTATCAAATAAAACCGTATCATAGGGCGAGGGTTCCGGAAATCCCTGCCCCGCTGTTGTATGCAAAACCGGTTTGACATTTTGATAGTGAAAAACATCAACCACACCGGTAATATTTCGAACATCCCGATCGTCGATGTCAAGGATTTCGGCGTGGGCATG
>JAHIOG010000674.1 GCA_018895675.1 bacterium | reverse complement strand
TGCTTGAACCTGCCTTTGCGGTTGGGTTTCTCTAACCCTACTTGCCGCTTTTTGGACAGCTTCGGTTAAGCCCTGCCGTCTTGCTGGCATGGCATTCTGGCTGGCAGAACTCTCGTTTCTTTTAAGAGGAACTTCACTTCTGCCACCTTGCGTGATCCTCTCTTTGCCCTTACTGGCCAACCTGCCAAGCCAAGAAGTTCCATTGCTTTGCTCTTGGCTTTTCTGAGGAACGATATTTCTGTTCTTTTGAGTTATTTCTCTCGCAAGAACACCCTTAGAAACAGAAGTGGCAGAGGAGGCAACATTCTTTGAGGTGTTTTTTCCCTCTTGAATGTCGTGATTAGCTGTTCGTGACCCTTGGGTTCGTCTTTGGCGAGGTGCTGTGTTTCGAGCACTAGGGGCGCATCTAACCCTTGGTGAGGGTTCGCAATACACATTGACCGAAGTAGAGGGATAATAGTAATGATAATAATAGACCCTCTGTGACGGCCAATAGTAGACCACACTGCTGTAATAGTTATTGCGCCAGACAATCCAGCGAGAGCCAAACCACCAATCGTAGTAGACATCATAATACCCATAAGGGTTATAAACATATACTGGACCTTGGTGGCAATATCGCACTACTTCTGGTATTGGGGGTTGCTCACCATAATGCTCTTTGACAATGGTTTTTGTTTCGGGCTCAACACTTAAAAAATCAACCTTAATTTGGCTTATTTCTAAAGTTTTGCCCTTTTCAACTTCAACGCAGAGCTCAAAAAATTCTTGCCCCTCTTTTTTTCCTGCCTGTAGATATTTTTCAAGAGGAGAGAGGGTAAATTCTCTTCCAGCAAGATTATCGCCAGCTAAATAGAAAATAATTTTTTGCTGGCCAGCGCCCTTGTTCTCATCAGAGTTAAGAACAAAAAAGATACCTTCACCCTTACCTTTTAAGGTTAGCTTCGCCACCTGCGCCCTGTTGTCTCTGATAGGCAAAGTATAAATAATGCCAACCCCTTTCTCTTCTCCTTTGCCTTCAAGAGTTAAAACTCCATCATTATACTTTCCAGGGACTTCACTCTTGCCATCAACAAAAAGGTTTTGGCGAACATCAAGAGGGACGATAATGGTGCCCACGATTTCTTCCTTCGCAGGAACGGTGGTCACTTCGTCTTTGAGGTGACCCTTGCCATTGTCGCCATAATTTTCTGGGACACTACCTGTCCTAACGACAGCATACCCACAACCCATTAAACTAACCACTAAACAACACACTATTAGAAACATTACTAATTTTTTCATTTCACAACCTCCTAAAGAGTTAAGCTTAACAGTTAATAAAGTATTCTGTTTTATAAGAGCTTACATAGACCCGGTCTATGTGATTTTGTATATTACCATAAAGAAAGCTGTCTGTCAAGTAGGACACAATACAATAAAGGTAGGACATTATACATCATAGGTAGGACATAACAAATGTCCTATCTCTGTCCTACCTTAAAACAAAAAAAATGTCCCACCCGCATCATTTGACATTCGTCATTTGACACGAGTGGGAATAAGTCCTATAAAGCGAAAGGGGTACCATTATGTAGATATCCCCGGTTCGGGACCCAATCATACCACCTATAAAGGGCCCTTCCTTGGGGAGCTACATCTGGAACATATTCACTCCAGGAAATTTCCTTAACCGGGAGCTTAGAAAGCTCCCTAAATGTTATCGGCAGGTTCTCTGCCGTGAAACCTTCTTCATCAACAATTTTCTGCCGAATGACGACGGAAAATTCGTTGACTTTAAAGGTTATGCTCCTTGTATCTATATGGACCAAGTAGCCCACGATACAAAGACCAAAGATTAGAACAATTAACCCGACCAAAGCTAAATTTTCCTTCATTTCCTTCTCCTTTAAAGGTTAAGCCCCACAAGCGGGCTTAAAAAATCAAAAACTATCATTCAACACTTATAGTATAACATATATTCTTTTGTTTGTCAATAGTAAAAGGCCTGGCTAGATATAAAGTTTAGTATATTCTTTTCGTTAAATACCGAAGGGAATAGCCAGGCATTGAATAGGTTCCTACCACTATTTTATAAGGATAGCATAAAATCAACATAAAAACAAAACACTCTTGACCTTAAAGGGTCAAAAGTGTTTTAAGTTTCTCCGTTAAAAGTTAAAGTTATTTTAATTCAACAGTGGCGCCGGCTTCAGCGAATTTCTTTTTAATCTCTTCGGCTTCTTCTTTCTTAACATTTTCTTTTAAAACCTGCGGGGCGGTAACTGCCGCGTCAACTAAATCCTTTGATTCTTTCAAGCCCTTTTGAGTTATATCTCTGACAACCTTAATAACATCAATCTTTTTATCCCCTACCTTAGATAATTCAACTGTAAAAGATGACTTTTCTTCAGCTGGAGCATCGCCACCTGCAGCTGCGCCAGCAGGAGCTGCCATTACTTGAGCTTGGGCTGAAACGCCAAACTTCTTTTCTAAAATCTTGACTAATTCAGCTAAATCAAGGGCTTTCATCTCTTCG
>JAHIOG010000407.1 GCA_018895675.1 bacterium | reverse complement strand
TATCCATTATAGAAAATCATTATTTAATCTATTTAACGGGGTAAACATTTTACCCTGTTAGATATTTTAAAATCTATCCAATTGTTGTTTTCTTCGCTGTTATCTCACAGGGTGAACGGGTTAAAAGTGTTTGAGTTACGGTGTGAGTTCAATCTATGGTGATTAATACCGAATCTATGCGAATGCTATACTGAAATCTTAGAGAATTAGCGAAGAGGTAATGACTTTTCTATATAGCCTGAATTATTCACCGCAGAGATCGCAAAGAACGCAGAGATATAAAAGTATTAAGGGTTTACGGGTTATTATCAATATGAAAGTTCTATTAAAAGAAAATTTATACGTGGATAGCACAATTTTAATATTTGTATGTACATACACAATATTTATGAAAAGCTGATGAATTAATCAGGATAGATGAATGTTTACTTAACGCCCAAAATTTCTTTTAACCGCTTCGCCCTAACAATTGTTTATCCATCGATTTTCTAAGGCAACTCCTTTCAGCATAATCTTTAATAACCCTCATAATTTTCCACCACAACGAAGTATGCTCCGAGTAGTCGGTAAGAAAGGAAACGCTATATATCGAATCTGGTGACTAACTGCTTGACTAATGGTATTTTAAACCGAATGAATTTCCCAAAGGGACAGGCGGGGTTGTAGTAAGGGCATTTCCCCATCAACTGAAGTTAATGAATAGAATTTGAAAAGTTGAAAATACGGTCCCGATGAAATCGGGAAATAATAGTATAAAAAGTAAAATGTTAATCATCTTAATTGAAGTGAGAAATGTTAGTTATTCAGTAGTAATTTGATGGTTAAGCGTGAACTATAAATTTTTGAAATTTTAGTAATCTCAGAACTCCTGACCTGATATTGAAAAAACAAGGACTAACAAGCAGGATTTGAGTTACATTACCTGATGTGAAAAGCTCTAATCTCAAACAGGACCCGGTTAACCCAGTGAAATATGCTTCGCCCAAATAAAATAGGCTTTAACCCCGCTTGAGTAAATTCTGAATTGATATGAGCAAGCATTTTACCCCGTGAGATATTTTCCAATTTATCCAGTTTTTGTTTTCTTCGCTGTTATCTCACAGGGTGAATTGGGTAAACCCTGTTAAATAATAACTTTATCTATCATAGAAAACAATTTTTTAATCTATTTAACGGGGTAAACATTTTACCCTGTGAGATATTTTCCAATTTATCCAGGTGTTGTTTTCTTCGCTGTTATCTCACAGGGTGAACAGGGTAAACCTCCCTACGGGGCAGGCGAATGACACGGAATATTTTTGTCCACGAATTACACAAATTTACACGAAATATTTTTTACCGCAGATACGCAAAGGCGCTAAGGTTTTTTTTTATTATTTTTTCTCTTTGCGTCATTGCGGTTGTTGTTTTTCACCGCAGAGGCGCTAAGTTTCTTTATTATTTTTCACTGATCCGAAGGATATCCTTCGGATCAGAAGCACCCCAGTGAGCTTCGCTATCCCAAAGATCACGTAGGACTTCTACGAAGGATCTCCTTGAGATAGGGCTAAGTTTTTTCCTCATAGGAGCATTAAATAATTGAATTAAAGATGATTACCTAATTATTTTGCTTTTAAAAATTCGTCAACTGTTAAACCGCTTTTTCTTATTAATCCTCTTAATAATCCTGGAGCCAGTTCTTTATGATTTGGAATTGACAGCGTTGACCTCATTTCGTGATAAAGTATTTAGGGGGTGGGATAAAACAAACAATTACAAGATAATTTAAATACATAAAAATACTAATAATGAATAGCTCAGTTAAATACTTTTTTTCATCCAACCCCCTGAATGACTACCTGTTTTGTGATCTATGTAATATCCGAATTTCTGAAAAATCTTTACGGCATCTTTTCCTGAGATATTTGATAATATTCCCATTTAGACCGCCACTTCGCCCAGGAAGATCTCCTGTCTTTTTCCTGGAACAGTTCTTTTATGTTTCTTCTCTACAAAAAGCCATCCTTTGATTGCATCTTTTATATTTTTCAATGCTTCATCAAGTGACTTTCCCTGGCTCATACAGCCAGTTAGCTCCGGAACGTCTACTACGTATCCTTTGTATTCGCTATCATACGTTATTATGACTGTATACTTCATTTTTCTTCCCTTTCATTTTTTCTCACTAAGATATTTTATTATTACCTCTCGCTAAGACACCCCGGTGAAATATGCTTCGCCCAAATAAAATAGGTTTATGCATGGTTGATTCACTATCGAATTGAAAAGTGTAAGCATTTTACTGGGTAAACATTTCACAGGACAGGCAAAGATTTTTATTGTGAGGATCTTTATATAGATGATCGATCCGTTTTGTGTTGAATGTTGAGGCTCTGCGGATGATGCCGTGGACTACGTAGCCTTTTTGTTTCTTTTGTCCGCTAATTATCTCGAAGAGACTCCTTCCCCGAAGGGGATCCTTTGGATCGGAGCGCCAATTCACGCCCCAGTACAT
>JAHIOG010000406.1 GCA_018895675.1 bacterium | reverse complement strand
TCGATCAGCAATCCATTCCGGATAAAATATATACAACTTTTTGACACCTTCAGTTTTGACCAACGGCTTAACATCAACGCATAGAGGTCTAACTGGGCATTGTATTTCGTCATCAAGGCGTCATCAGGATATTCTGCAATATGATCGGATTTAAAATCGATTATTACATACTGATCTTCCTCCATCCGAAGTAAAAGATCAATTTTTCCCTCTATCAGCGTATCATGCAGATGTGCATAAATATCGATTTCACGCTCAATTTGAACAGCGCTGTTCAGAAGATGATACAGTTTATTGTCCGGATGAAGCAATTTTCCGCCCCATTCCTCCGCCTGGTTTACAAGTCTTTTTTCTTCTTTAGAATCCAGAAAATAGGGTTTAATCAGCTGTGCGACATAATCACCAAGAGCATCGGTTTCTTGATAATCCCACCAGCTGAACGCCCGGTGGATAACCGTACCCATTTCCAGAGCTGACAGTGATTTTTCAGGCATAATCGTTGATGTATCGACAGGAGAATACGCTTCGTAATCCGGCATTTTCCCCGATTGCTCACTTACCCAGTTTGCAAATGCCGTGGGTGTCACTTTTTCTATTTTAACATTAGACGGTATCGGTGTTATCATTTCTAATATTTTCTCTCTATCAGAATCAGTAAGATGGTTGGCAATTACTGATGATTCCGGCTGAAGTGTATTGAAATCATTATACAATTCCGCTATTGTACTTTCATGCTTCTTAAACGCTTCATCATTCTCTACTTCAAAAAATGGCGAAATCGTCTGCCACAATGAAGATCCTGGTTTTTTGCTCGTTTTCTCAACGGTTGATAATATTAAATATGATCCTGCCCGCGTGGCAGCCACATAAAGCAGCCGCTTTTCCTCGGCAAACGACCGCTCTTTATCCATCTGTGACAAATACCGGTATATGAATGAATGGTCCGTTTGAAACATTGTTTTAAGGTTTAAAGCTATCCCATCCGAATGATGAATTAGCAGACGGTTCCGGTTGGATTTAAGAGGAGCCGCAAGTCGCGGTACGATTACGATCGGAAACGCCAGCCCTTTCGCCCCATGGATAGTCATAATGGTCACGCTGTTTTCGCTTTCGGAACTCAGATTGGCTTCACCCTCGCGCAGCTGCATCGCCTGGTATAGTTTAATGCGCCGTATGAAATCCACCGGGCTGATTTCCTGAACCGTACTCCACTCAACAGCCAGATCAATTAGCTTAAATACATTCGCGAGGCTTTGTTTTTCATCAGGAAACGCTGCCAATACCGACAGGTAGCCGGTTTCATCCAGAATTTGCTGAATTAATTCTGCCGTTGTGGAAACTGCAAACTGTTCATGCAACTTCTCATAAAGCGTATAAAATTCCCGGAACTGTCGAAGATGGTCCGGGTTTATGGTTTTCAACAGGACTTCATCATCTTTCAGAATTTTGTGTATTCCATCCATCAAGCCGTTGTCCGTTGTGAAAGACATCAATGCCACATCGCTGATACCGACCATTGGAGACCGGAGAGTCGCAATTAAAGCGCTCTCATCAAACCAATTCAACAGCGCCCGGATAAAATTGATGACATCCAGCACTTCCCGGCGCTCATAAAACCCAATTCCCGAGCTTACATAATAGGGAATTCCCGCCTTTTGCAGCACTCTCTCGAATTTTTCCTGGTGCGTTCGCGAGCGGAGTAAAATTGCAAAATCCCGCCATTCTGCAAGCCGCAGCTTACCATCCTTCTCCTTTACAATTGCCTGTTTATGAAGAGCCTTCATCCGTTGAATAATATGCGTCGCTTCCGCTTCTACAGATGAGAAAACGCTTTGATGACCCAACTTAATATCTTTGGTTTCTTCGATTGAATCATTCTCCGCATTGACAATTAATAATTCCACAGGAATTGATTCAGAAATAGTCGAGTCGGCAGATTCCACCGGTTTATCATAACCGACGTCATATTTCGGTTTTTTCTCCTGAGTATTATACAGAAATGAAAAAAAGCGATTATAGAAATCGATCAACGATTTGAGGCTGCGGAAATTCTTATCAAGATACAACAGAGGTTTCAATTCTTTATGCGTATTAAAAATCTCCACTTCGGCGCCGCGAAACCTGTAAATCGATTGTTTTTCATCCCCGACATAAAACGTGATCAATTTGGCGTTTAATTCGATCATGGCTTCAAAAATGCGGTTCTGGATCGGACTGATATCCTGAAATTCATCCACCAGTAAATGGATAAAGCGGTTCGCATAATTTCGTGCCGCCTTTGACCGCCGCTTGAAAAATCTTTCTGTCTCAATCTCAAGCCCATTGAAATCAATCAAGCCTTTGTCGTTCAGACTGACCCGGTAATGTTCAATCCATTCCATAGCCAGCCCGGCAAAAGATATCATCAAAACAGCGTTTTGTTTTTCAATATCTTCATTAAAGGGAAAGACCTGATCTTTTATTATATTCCATTTTTCTTTTAACTGACCGACCAATTCTCTGAGAACAGTCAATTCATCTCCCCAATTCTCTTTTCTTCCTTTTCGGGTTGAACTAAATGCTTTATGAAGGGATTTATCCCATAGTTCGGCTGGAATGCAATTGCGATCGACCGCTTTCACAGCTTTAAATATCATCATTATTGCCTGATGCAATGTATCATCGGGACTCCCGGATTTAAACGATCGAAAGCTGTCAAGTGTGTCTTTGACCACAGGATCATTGAATAATTGTTTTAAGAGTTTCAGTGTATATTCTTCATGGGAATTTTTAAATTGGAAGTGCAGATTTTCTACGGTAC
>JAHIOG010000405.1 GCA_018895675.1 bacterium | reverse complement strand
TGATTAAATGAGATTGGCTAATCTGCCTTCGATACACTTTCTTTAATTCCTTGATAGGTGTAATCTCAGGCAAAACTCTTGAATTGTTACCACGTTGTAGTCCCGAAAGATATTTTTCAGTCAGTTCCACAAGTTCATTATGATAAACTCTCCCGGATGCGGCAACCAATAGACGATCGGACGTATAGTTCGATTTAATAAAATCGATCAACTGGTTGCTTGTAAACGATTGAATATTTGCGATGCTACCCTGGATGGATCTGCCAATCGGGTGATCGGGAAACAGTTGCTCAGAAAAGTAATCGTGAATAATATCACTCGGCGTGTCTTCAATTTCCCTGATCTCTTCGATAATGACGCCTTTTTCACGTTCCAGCTCAGCATTATCAAAAAGTGGGTTCAGGACCAGGTCGGACAATACCTCAACGCCGGTTGAGAGATACTCACTCATTAAGCGTGCGTAAAAACATGTTACGTTCTTTCCGGTGAACGCATTCAGCGATCCGCCGAGTGATTCGATTTCGTTTGCTATTTGAAAAGCTGTCCGGGTCCTGGTACCTTTGAATGCGATGTGTTCAAGTAAATGGGCAATACCGTTAGTCTCAAGAGTTTCATCCTGAGATCCGGCGATTGCCCATATTCCCAAAGCAATCGAATACACCGAGTCGATGTATTCGGATATGACTCGGATTCCATTCGACAATGTCGTCTTCCGGAACCGCTCTTCGTTCATCTTAATATCGGTTTCTTGAACGTGAGTTATGTCGTGAGCTCCGGTCTCCATCGTTTCCGGAACGCGGTCTGCTATAGCGCTTCTCTTCGATATGACCTTCCGGCTTCTCTAAAAGTTCTTTTATGGATAATTCCCATCGCCCCGGTTGAGAGATTTTTTTAAGCAATACGTCAACTTTATCACCAACTTTCAGGACATCGTTCACGTCATTGGTACGTTCCCAGGCAATTTCCGATACATGCAATAAACCTTCTTTGCCAGGTAAAATTTCTACAAAAGCGCCGTAATTTTCGATACGTTTTACGGTACAGCCGGTATAAGTCTTACCTTCTTCCGGCTGCTGAATCATGGCTTCGATAACGTTCTTAGCCTTATCGGCGGATTCCGTATTAATTGCCGAAATAAAAACCATTCCCGTATCATCGATTTCTACAGTAGCGCCGCTATCGGCTTGAATTGCCTTGATGTTTTTGCCACCGGGACCAATAATCTCGCCGATCATATCGACGGGAATCATGATTGTGGTCATTTTCGGCGCGTAAGGCGAAATGTCAGCCCGCGCTTCTTTAATGGTTTGTTCCATTATATCAATGATATGATAACGTCCCTCTTTTGCCTGTTCCAGAGCCTGCCGCATAATTTCCGTTGAAATACCGGCAACTTTCAAATCCATCTGAATGGCGGTAATACCATCCTGAGTACCGGTCACTTTGAAGTCCATATCTCCATAGTGATCTTCAGCGCCGAGAATATCGGATAATACAAAAACCTGATCACCCTCTTTAATGAGTCCCATAGCAATCCCGGCTACTGTCTTTTTGATAGGAACACCAGCCTCCATCATCGATAATGAACCGGCACAAACCGACGCCATCGAGGAAGAACCGTTGGACTCAAGAATATCGGAAACGATTCGAATGGTATAGGGAAAGTCAATTTGTTCGGGAAGTAATGTTTTCAGGGCTCGCTCTGCCAGATTGCCATGACCGATTTCCCGGCGACCTGTACCGCGCATCGGACGAACTTCACCCACACTAAACGGTGGAAAGTTATAATGAAGCATGAAGCGTTTTTTATATTCCTCGCGATCAATATCATCAATAATCTGTTCATCCATTTTCGTACCTAAGGTAACCGATCCAAGGCTCTGGGTCTCACCACGGGTAAAAAGCGCCGAACCATGTGCTCTCGGCAGAATACCGATTTCACAAGTGATCGGTCTGATATCCTTCAATCCCCGACCATCCATACGGGTTTGACCGGTTATAATCAGATTCCGCATATCCTTTTTCAATATTTCTTCAACTTCATTACGGATAACGGAATCCTGTTCAGGATATGCTTCAGCCAGTTCAGTAGTCAATTCTTTAATAAATGTGCCAATGGCATCCGAGCGGGTATGTTTGGAACTTTTTGCCATTTCCCGCCAGATACTTAATTGCGGCTCGGTTTTGCTCCTGATCGTCTCAAGCAATTCTTCTGGTATCTCAATAGCGGTAACCCGGACTTTTTCCGGTTTAATTTCTTCA
>JAHIOG010000404.1 GCA_018895675.1 bacterium | reverse complement strand
ACCTGGAAGGTAAAATTAATATAGATCTCGGTAATAACCACCGCTTGACTTTGAGTTCTTTTTACGGAGATGATGTTCTTTATTTTGATTTTGAAGATGAATATTCTCATGATGATCCCCAGGAAAGTTACTATAATGAAAATAAGGATGAAGGAGCGCTCGACTGGCGGTGGGGGAATCGTACAAATAGTTTGACATGGCGGTGGATTGTTTCTCCTAAATTGATTGTTAAAACCTTTCTTGCAGAAAGCCGTTTCCGCTTTCGGATCGATATGGACGATAAAAGCGAGGGAGTGTATATTTTTGAAGGCGATACTTCTAAATGGAGAAATGAATACAATTTCGACGTATTCGATGTTGTAAAAGACAAGACTGTTGAATCGGAGATAACGTGGATTCCTAATAACAAGCATACCATTACTACCGGTTTACAGCATAAGCAGTTGGATTTCAACCTGGGTATGACTTTTAAGTGGGGAGAGCTGGAGGAAGAAAAATTTGTCACTCATAAGGACACAGCCCTCTGGATGCTCGATAAACCATTTGAGCAATCCCTTTATTTTCAGGATAAATGGCATATCAATCCACTCTTCTCAACACAATTGGGATTAAGGGTAAGCCGTTATAGTTTACACAATAAAATATATCTTGAACCAAGGATCGGGCTAAAATACCTGCTGCAGGACAATCTTGCGCTCAAATTTTCCTGGGGAAAATATCACCAGTTCCTGACAACTGCAAACCCGCAGGACGAAAATTTCAGATTTATTGATATCTGGCTGGCAATACCGAAGGATAGACCGGCAAGCAGGGCACATCATACAATTCTTGGGATTGAATATCTCTCAACACAGGATATTCTCTTCAGAGTAGAGACTTATTATAAGGATTTTGGTAACTTAATTACATTAAAGCAGGGTGACATGTTCGCTGAAGAAGAGGGTGAAATTCGTTTCGATCCTTTCAATGAATTTTGGGATACTGACGCCTATGCTTACGGATTGGAGTTCCTTGCGAAAAAAACAACCGGTAAAGTTCAGGGCTGGATTGGTTACACTTACGCCGTCACCAAAAGAAAAACAGAAGTTCAGCCCTGGTATTTCCCAAAATATGACCGTGCCCATACTCTCAATATTGTAGGCGAGTGGCAATGGACAAAGCGAATACATTTAAGTTCCGCTGTTTCATATTCTACCGGTAATCCATATACTCCGATTTTAGGGAGATATGAGAAATGGGAAGAAGATAATTGGAGCAACATGTCTTCCTGGTGGTTAAACAAGAGATATTTAGTGGGCAAAAAGAACAGTGCAAGATATCCATCGTATTTCCGGTGGGATGCAAGCTTAATCCATCGGAAACCCATAAGGATCGGTTACAGAGAATGGTATTTACAAATAATTAATATAACAAATCACATGAATACTTTGATGTATTTTTATGAGGAAAAATATGATTACAAAACAGATCGGTCCAAAGGGGTGCGGCGTTTTGGCGTCCCAATGTTTCCATTTATTCCAACACTTGGGATAAGGTTTGAGTTTTGAGAAGAGAGAGTAATCCACGAATGACACCCCAGTACGGTCATTCTTCCCTGCGGGGCAGGCGAATTTTCACGAATGGTTTTGTTGTGATAACAAATTGTGTTATTCCTGAGTATTAATAATTTTACAAATGGGACAAATTATGGTCACTAAAAGGATTTTTTATTTATTCTTAGTCATTATAACGTTTTCTGCGGCAATATCTCTATCAAAATGCGGGAAATGGGGATGGGAGGATGTCACTTCCGATCACGAGCCAGTTCTTAATGTATTTGCGCTTATATCACTTGATACCACAATACAAAGTTTCGTACGCGTACATCAAACATTGGGGTTAGAAGAACCTGAAAAGGTATTTGTTAGAAAAGATACAATCTGGTATGGTGAAGGTCCCTATGACTATTGGTTGCGTGATTTATGGGAATCAAAATATCTTGTGAAAGATGCAGTGGTTATAATTTCCGATGGAACAAATGATTATGTCTTTTCTTATGTTAATTTTGAACATGAGTATTATTGGGATGAAGAAACGATATACTTAGATACGCTTAACAAATTCCATCCTGAGCCCAATACAACATATTTTTTAGATGTTTCAACGACAGACGGTAAACAATTAACAGGCGAAGTAACTACTCCGCCTATTCCGGTTATATACAGTAAACAGATTCAGGATACCGTGTATATCCGAAAAACTTTTACCGTTACCTGGAAGCCATTAGAGACAGTTCACTCACTAATTCAAACGAGCTCTATTCTATATTGGATATGTGGCGCTGAACAGCAATGCGTCATGGAGCCCGGAGATTCGAGCTGGACGTCATCAATTGTAGATTGTCATTATTATGAAAATGAAAGTAGTGAACCTGATAGTTTTATGATTGAACTACGCACACTGGATGATAATTTTTACGAGTACTTTATAAAACATGCCTGGGAGGACGAATTTGTTTCCTTTCTTCTTGGAGGCGGCGATGCAGGTTTGACAATCGGAGTAGAGGGCGGATATGGTGTCTTTGGGGCAATTGCTGCCGATCGGGTTTACAGGGTGGTAGTACCATAACAAGGTTAAGTGATTATGTCTTTGGGTGATCAGTCTAAAAGGCTATCGAAGTAAGAAATAAATAATTATGAGTTTTGAATGATGAATTTTTAAGTAGTAATCTTAAAACAAAACGGATAGCCCTGAACATAATGTTGCATAAGTATTTTCGAAGTCAGGAGAAGTGTGATGAGTAAAGCTCTATATCTAATTGTATTTACAGTTTCTATATCGGTTCTATTCTCAAGTTGTCCTGACTTTGAGGATTATGAATATGAGGCAAGCAGTATATATATCATGAACGTTGATGGCAGTGATGAAGTCAGGTT
>JAHIOG010000403.1 GCA_018895675.1 bacterium | reverse complement strand
ATTTGATTTTAGAATCGATCATTGACCTAATATGAACAGTAAAATTTAAGAGGAAAAGAAAAGTTTTTAAAAATGCAATCGGGTTAGCTGTTGGACGATTTCCGACGGATCCAGTCCATGCGTTCCCGGAATAATCCCCAAAAAAGGCTAAATACAGAGGGTTTTTTTCCGAAACAGTTCACCGGCAGGTTTTGCATCCGCCGATATCAGGCGCCCGATGTAATCATCCAGGTGATACAGTCCGGCAATCCGGTTACGGTCCCCTTTCTCAATCCCATAGCGTCGCCGGCCCATCCGGATGGTCCCGTAAAATCAGTGGCAGACCAGCCCCTCACCTCGCCGGAAAGCGACAATCTCACCGGTATTGGGATTCTGTTCCGTAAAACTCCCGGGCTCTATAGACAGCGCTGCTCCCGGCTGAATCATCGGGAGCATGCTGTTTCCTTTAGATAGAATGTGTATCGTTTTTTTCAAGTCAGTCTGAGTTCATCCCCTGCATCAGTTTAAAGTATCAATTCAACGGGTACCGAACTGGTCTGAATGTCAATCTTCAGTTTCACCTTTTCTGTAATCTGCGGACTTTGATATCCGACTTTTTTACTTAGCGTTACGTGTTTCTCTTTTGCATTCACTGCATATTGAATTAATCAGTTGTACAGTAACTCTTGACCATTAATTATAATTGTAGTGATCGTTACGATCAAACTCATTTTCCATTATCAAAGCGGCGGTGGCGGTTCATCGGGAATATAGTTGGTCTGCAGTTCAATCACAATTTCATGTTTTTGATATATACACGGCGCCGTATATGGAATTTTTTCTTCTGATTTTTCTTGATTCTGTTTTCTCTCATCCATAACAAATTCCTTTTCAATTCGATAACAACTTATAAATATTCTTAAAATTTAGATATGACAATTATCACCAAAATTCACTAAAAACCGTCAAAAACTATTTCAAACACCACGTACCGAATATATTACTATAGATCGGAGTATTCCACCCATTGTTGGTCACTTCATTAAGTTTTTTTACTTTCAAGTGCCCCATGACATAAAAGTTAAGAATACGCCTACACCTGTCAGGTTTATTAGATCCTTCCAATTTAGATAGGATTAATTGTTTAAACCTGACAGGTGTAATAGCACCATCTCATCTGCTTCAAATAAGGTCTTTTCAATTAAAAGATACTCATCTGGATTACAGTACATTGTTCTGAAATTTAGAGAAAGTATAAATGGTCTGCTTTTCTTTTTGATAAATGTATTCAGGTTCATTCTCAATCGTTTATCAATAGAATCGCTTCCGTTTTCACTTGCATCAACTGCGAGTGCAGCAAACTCGTGGCTACCAATTCTTGCAATTACATCTGATTCACGAAATGATTGAATTAAAATATCAGATGAATCTATTAATGCCTTATCACTTTCTATACTACCATATTTATCACTAATATAGAATGACGATAGAAATCAATTATTGGCGTATGTTTATTTAAAAAATAAGACTTTTATTAATGCCCATTTATTAAAAAAAGGATTAGCTGACGTTGATACGGAATTTCCTTTTAAATACCATTTTAAATTTGAACGGATAGCACAGGAAATGTCAATTCATGAAAACCCGTATTAAAATTCCATTTAAAGAAGTAAAAGAACTATTAGGCAGTGAAACATTTTTTAAACCGCCTCTTTTTATAACGAACTGTCAAGCTTGGGGTATAAAGAAATCTTTGCGATAGTTCGTTCCTGGTAATGCGAAAGATATCAGGTGAATGCTGTAGAGCTCTTATAGATAATCCCGATGAATATCGGGACAAAGTTTGTGTTACTCTTATGTTTAGCAGAATTCTGCTCACCGTATTTTTGTGGAATAGTGGATTTTTCCATTATCTTCTATACTGTCGCTGATGATAACCAAACTGACAGTAAGTTTTCACGCAGTTAAAGCGGTATTATCGAAGCCGGTAAAATCGTTATGCTATGAATAATTCAGGAAATGCTATTGAATTATGATGTTGAATCTCTTAACTTCGGCGTGGTTAGATTATAACAGATTAAAATAAGGAGCAAAGATGGATCTGAAAGCAACGATTAAAACCCATTTTAAAGAGAATTCTGATGAAATTCGGAACCGAATGACGGCATTGATTACAGAGATGGTAAAGGAAAAAACCGTCAATGTGGTCTCTGAAAAATTACCCGAACACCCCTATTTAAAATTCCGGGGTGAAGAGTACCGTGTGGCTGAGATCGTCAAACGGGAGCTGGATAAGAACGGCATTGAATATGACGAGTTTGCCCGTATGGAAGGTCGTCCAAATGTTATTGGTAAACTGGGAAAGAATATCAACGGCAAACGCCTGCTGATGCCCGGTCACATGGATATCGTTCCGGCGGGAGAAGGCTGGGACACTGATCCCTATGAAGTCGTCGAGAAAGATGGCATGCTTATCGGTCGCGGTACCCTTGATAATAAAGGACCTCTGGTGTCCATAATGGTTGCGGCGGAAATTCTGAAAAAGCTGAAAATAGATAAAGAGTTAAACGGACAACTGATGATCGCCGCCCTGGCGGATGAAGAAGCCGAAGATCCTGATGGTATCGATTACGGTATCGGATATTTGATGGATGAAAAACTGATCGATCCGACCTATTCCATTATTCCTGATATTGGCGAGAATATGAAATCGATCGATATCGCTGAAAAGGGCAGGACGGTTTTTAAAATTATCGCTACTGGTAAGCAGGCTCACGGTTCGACACCGGAGCGGGGTATTAATGCCGTATATATGATGGCGAAACTGGTTAATAAAATTGAGAAGATGAAATTCGATTACGAAGTTCATCCGGTACTCGGACATCCGAGTCTGAACCTGGGCGAAATTCACGGCGGTGCAGCGCCTAATATCGTTCCCGGAACCTGTACGATCTACATCGATATCCGTTCCGTCCCGGGCATGACCAAAGAGGGTGTTATAAAACAACTGAAAGCCTGTGGTGATAAAGTCGAGAATGGTAAATTTGAATTTCAGGTCATGTCCTGGAAAGAACCCCACGCCATCGAACCGAAGAATGAAGTTGTTGACGTTATCCAAAAATATGCCAAAGAGATATTAGGTTTCGTACCGGAGCCAATGGGACAAGGCGGCGGAACCTATGCCAAGACACTCACTTTAAAGGGCGTGTTGGCTGTTGGTTGGGGTCCTGGTGACGACGAGGCTTTTCACGTTGCCAATGAATATGTGGAGATCCGGCAACTGGTCGATTTTGCGTTGCTGACCTGTCTCTGTGCGATTGATCTGCTTCAATAAACCGCATCAGCAATAAATTTTCTTCAACCTTGCGAAGGTTTCCAGCCTTCGCAAGGTTTTTTTAAATGAATATAGGGTGCAGCAACAGTTTTATTGACAAAGCTGCCATCCTGAATAAACGGGAAGAGTGAAGTGTATTTCTCAACCGGCTGCCTGCTGCATTTCTCAGAATGACATTTTTATGTATGGTAATAATCTGATGAACTCGTAATAATTTCTGGCTGGATCAAATATTTTGTTCAGGAGTATCTATCTCTTTAAATAGTGTCTGTCCGTAATGTTGGTTTTTTCGATAAATGGAAACTTGACTTATCCGGCAGTTGCCGGAGGAGTTAAGTTGACTTATTTTAATGAGTTAGAAAACTTAAGTCAAGTCAGCTAAAGCAAACTTAACTCAAGTTTTCATAGTTTGTGGACAGACTCTAGTT
>JAHIOG010000038.1 GCA_018895675.1 bacterium | reverse complement strand
CTCGTTTTGCCTGATCAGCAAGGTGAAAACGAAGAATTTACCATGCTTATAATGCCAATACGATTGAATGAATAATAGAAACAAAATTTTTTCTTATCTGATATATTTAGATAAACCGAAAAAAGTTTACAATTTTTATGAAATTAAAAACACTAAAACTGAATTATTTCAGAAACTATGATAGTGATTTTTTTGAATTTAATGATAATCTGAATATAATTTATGGCGATAACGGAACAGGCAAAACAACGCTGTTAGAAGCAATCCACTTTTTATCATTAACAAAAAGTTTCCGTGCTGGTAGCGATGCTGATGTTATTAAATATAAGCAGGATTATTTTCAAATTTTTGGACAATTTACCAATTCAAAAAAAACTGACATTTCAGTAAACTTAAATTATTCAAGATATGAGGGTAAAAAGGTTTTCCTGAACAAGAACGAATTAAAGAAAAAAACAGATATAATTGGCAAAATTCCGGTAATTGTATTATCTCCCGGAACACAAAAAATCACGGATGGCGGTCCGTTAATCAGAAGAAATTTTATTGATCGTATTTTAGCACAGATTAATAAAGAATATCTTATAGCTTTAATGGAATATAAGAAGCGTATATATCAACGAAATCTTTTGCTGAATAAATATAGAGAACAAAGAATAATCAAATATGATAAATATATTGAGACGATTGACGAAATTCTCATAGATTATGCTTATATAATTCAAAGAAAAAGAAGTGAATGTATAGAGTCCTTTAACATTGTACTAAAAGAAGTGTTCAAAAAAACATCACATTTTAATAAAGAAGTTTCAGTAAAGATAAATCCAAATATTAATGTTGATTTGGAGATTTTTAAAAACGTATTTAGAGAAAAGCTGGCATCTAAATTTGAAAAAGATATATTATTCGGACGCACTGGAACCGGCCCCCATTTGGATCATATTTTGTTATTATTTGGTGACAGAGATATTCGTTTTATAGGATCTCATGGCGAACATAAAATTCTTCTGGTTTCGCTGAAGATTTCAGAGGGTATTTATATTGAGAAGAACCTTAATGAGAAAGTTATAATCCTGCTGGATGATTTGTTTGCAATGTTAGATGTAACTCATTGTATGAATATACTGAAAGAGATTAGGCAACAAAACCAGACGCTTGTAACGACAACAGACATCACCGTTTTTAAAAAATACGGTTTTGATTTCAAAAAATATAATGCAAAGACAGTTTGTTTACCAATAGGATTTTCATAATGGCGGTACAGATCGGAACAGTAATTGAAAAAATGTTGAAAAAAATGGGTATTGAAACCCCGGTAAGACAGTGGGAAGCAGTCTACCTCTGGGAAAGTGTTGTAGGTGAGACTATCGCTAATCATACCCGTGCAGACAAAGTGGCGTATGGAAAATTGTACATTTCTGTAGATTCACCATCATGGAGAAATGAACTGTTGTTTCACAGAAAAGAATTATTAGAGAAGATTAATAAAGAATTGAAAAACACGAAAATCAAGGAGATTATACTACGATAGGAAAAATTAAATTTGCAGAATCAGCTGATTATAGCGCCGAAAAAATCACAGTCCTCAAGGGGCTGGAAGCAGTTCGCAAAAGACCGGCAATGTATATTGGTGACACTGGTAAACGAGGATTACACCACCTTGTTTTTGAGGTTGTTGATAATGCAATAGATGAAGCTCTCGCCGGTTTTTGTGATAAAATAATTGTCACGATTCACATAGATAACTCTGTTAGCGTATTTGATAACGGTAGAGGCATACCGGTAGATATTCATAAAGCCGAAAAGAAACCAGCCCTCGAAGTTGTAATGACTATATTGCATGCCGGAGGTAAGTTTGACAAGGGAACATATAAAGTTTCCGGGGGACTGCACGGGGTTGGTGTGTCAGTTGTAAATGCTCTATCGGAATGGTTGTATGCAGAAGTGTATAGGGAGGGTAAGATTTATACCCAGTCTTATAAAAAAGGGATTCCAACCTCAAAAGTTATTGAAAAAGGAAAGACCCGTAAAAGAGGAACCTTGATCCGGTTTAAACCTGATGAAGATGTTTTTAAAAAGACTCTCTGGGAATATGATATTCTTGAACATCGTATGCGGGAACTTGCATATCTGAATAAGAATCTTGAAGTAATTATTAATGATGAACGCGACGACAGCGAACAACGTTTTCTATATAAAGGAGGAATATCCGAATTTGTAAAGTATCTGGACGAGACAAGACCATCAATTATTGGCAAGCCCATAAATATTGAGAAAGAAATAGATGGTGTTCCAGTTGAAATAGCGCTGCAATATAATTCGTCGTATTCAGATAATATTTTTACGTTTGTAAATAACATTAATACAGTGGAGGGCGGAACACATCTGGTAGGATTCAAGACGGCGGTCACCCGAACGCTGAATAATTATGCCCAGAAGAACAAACTATTTAAGAAAGAAAATTTTACTTTTTCAGGAGAAGATGTCAGAGAAGGGCTTACAGCGGTTCTTAATATAAAAGTACCCGAACCACAATTTGAAGGGCAAACCAAAACAAAGCTGGGAAATTCCGAGATAAAAGGAATTGTAGATTCAGTTGTCAGCGATGGACTTTCCGAATACCTGGAACAACATCCGACCGAAGGAAAAAAAATCATTGAGAAGTGTCTGAACGCAGCGCGATCCAGAGACGCTGCAAAAAAGGCAAGAGAATTAACCAGGCGCAAAAGCGCCCTGGAGATAGGAAACCTGCCCGGAAAGTTATCCGACTGTTCTACTAAAGACCCCAGTCTGTGTGAACTGTATATTGTTGAGGGCGACTCGGCGGGCGGAAGCGCTAAACAGGGCCGAGATCGAAAATACCAGGCAATTTTACCGATTCGCGGAAAAATTATAAATGTTGAAAAAGCACGGATTGATAAGGTGCTTGGCAACAATGAAATACGGACTATTATAACCGCAGTTGGAACCGGTTTTGGCGAAGAGGAATTTAACATTGAGAAATTACGCTATAATAAAATCATCATTATGACCGACGCCGATGTTGACGGAAGCCACATCCGAACATTGTTGTTAACTTTCTTTTATCGTTACCTGCCCCGGTTGGCGGAAGAGGGACATATATATATAGCACAACCGCCGCTTTATAAGGTTACTACTGGTCGAAAAGATTATTATGCGTATGATGAAGATGAGCGGGAAATATTAACAAAACGTTTTAAAAAGGAGGGCAAAACTAAAATTGACGTACAGAGATATAAGGGGCTGGGAGAGATGAACCCGGAACAGTTATGGTCAACGACCATGAATCCGGAAACCAGAACTCTTGTAAAAATTTCAATTGAAGACGCCTCTCAGGCAGATAAAACGTTTTCAACCCTGATGGGCGGCGATGTGGAGCCCCGGCGAAATTTTATTCAGAAAAATGCAAAATATGTAAGAAATTTGGATGTTTAAATAATGAATAAGCAAGTAAATATAGAGTTTCAAAGAAATAAGATTATTACGGTAAATATCGACGAAGAGATGCGGGATTCTTACCTTGACTATTCCATGTCGGTTATAGTTTCACGAGCCCTTCCGGATGTCAGGGACGGTTTGAAACCGGTTCACCGCCGGATTCTGTATGGCATGTCTGATCTTGGTCTGACATATAACCGACCAACTAAAAAATGTGCGCGTATCGTCGGAGAAGTTATGGGTAAATATCATCCTCATGGCGATGCTGCGGTTTACGATTCGCTTGTTCGTATGGCACAGGAATTTTCGCTTCGATATCCACTGGTTGACGGGCAGGGCAACTTTGGTTCAATAGATGGTGATAATGCTGCCGCAATGCGGTACACCGAGGCAAGAATGAGCCGAATCTCCAGCGAGTTAATGAAAGATATTGATAAGGAGACAGTTAGGTTCTCACCTAATTTTGATGACTCTTTAAAAGAACCCACAGTGCTTCCAACAGCCATTCCCCTTTTATTGGTCAACGGAGCCAGCGGTATCGCTGTCGGCATGGCGACAAACATCCCGCCTCACAATTTAACGGAAATTGCAAATGCTATCGTCTATCTTATTGAAAATCCCGAAGCGACGATACAGGACCTGATGGAGATTGTAAAGGGGCCCGATTTTCCGACCAGGGCAATGATCCTTGGCAGAGAAGGAATTAAAAGCGCTTATGAAACAGGAAAGGGTATTATCAAAATTCGCGCGCAGGCATTTGTGGAGACGGCTAAAGTAGGTAATGACAGCATCATTATTACTGAAATTCCTTATCAGGTCAATAAAGCCAGGCTGATAGAAAAAATAGCTGATCTTGTCCGAGATAAAATTGTGGAGGGGATTTCCGATATACGTGACGAGTCCGACAAGGAAGGTATTCGAGTTGTAATTGAATTTAAAAGAGACGTTATCCCGGAAGTAATATTGAATCAACTCTATAGACATACCCAGCTTCAGGACAGCTTTGGAATAAATATGCTGGCATTGGTTGACGGTGTTCCGCGCCAGCTTTCACTAAAAGAAATATTAAATCACTATATTAACTTTCGCCACGACATAATTGTCAAGCGCAGTCAATATGATCTCAAAGCCGCTGAGGAAAAAGCACATATATTGGAAGGGTTAAAAATAGCCCTGGACAATATTGACGAGGTCATAGCGATAATAAAAAGTTCTTCTTCTCCGGCTGATGCGAAAATAAATTTGATTGATCGTTTTAAATTCTCCGAACGCCAGACGCAGGCTATTCTGGAGATGCGTTTACAAAAATTGACCGGACTCGAGGTCGAAAAAGTTGTTGAGGAGTATAAAGAGACGCTAAAGTTAATCGCGCGATTGAAAGAAATTTTAGAGAGCAAGCCCCTTAGAATGCAAATATTAAAGGATGAGACTTCTGAAGTCTGCGAGAAGTATGGCGATGAACGCAGAACTGTAATTATAGACGATGATGGGGAATTTTCTATTGAAGATATGATTGCCGAAGAAGACATGGTGATCACAATTACGAACAACGGATTTATTAAACGCTTTCCGGTTGATATATCCCGCAGGCAGAATCGCGGAGGTCGTGGTTCTATCGGCGCACAAACAAAAGACGAAGATTTTGTTCGCAATTTGTTTATTGCCAGTACGCATAATTACATGATGTTTTTCACCAGTCGCGGTAAATGTTATTGGCTTAAGGTTCATGAAATCCCCCGGGGCAGCAAGGTGTCCAGGGGCAGGGCGATCGTAAATTTAATTGAAACACAGCAGGGAGAACAAGTGCGCGCCGTTCTCAGCGTGAAAGAATTTGACGACGAACACTTTATTGTGATGGTAACAAAAAAGGGCATAATAAAGAAAACAGCGCTTTCGGCATTTGGGAATCCGCGACGCACCGGTATTCGCGCAATTAATGTCGGAGAAGACGATGATCTGATAGATGTTCGCCTGACAGACGGAGACCAGGATATTATATTAGGAACATCTTATGGTAAATCAATTCGTTTCCGGGAATCCGACGTAAGATCAATGGGTAGAACCGCCGCTGGGGTGAAAGGCATAAAACTTCAAAGAAAGGATAATATTGTTGTTGGTATGGTAATTGTCAAGCGCGAAGGCGGAACCCTTTTGGCGGTATCGGAAAACGGATATGGAAAACGAACAGATATCAAGGACTATCCGGTTATAAAACGAGGCGGCGTTGGAGTAATCACCCTAAAAACATCTGCTCGTAACGGACGAATGGTTGCTCTCCGCGAAGTTGTTGATACCGATGACCTCATGATAATTACCGCAAAAGGTGTGCTCATCAGACAACCCATTAATACCATACGTACCATCAGCCGAAATACTCAGGGCGTTCGGTTAATACGATTAGACAGGGACGATTCCATCTCGTCCGTGAGACGAATTCTGGAGTCAAACAACGATAGAGAAGAAGATGACGACCAGCCAACCATGCTGTCTTACGAAGAGGAAACAGAAAAAAACACAAATTAATCCTACAAAGTAATGTGCAAAATTTAGCGCCAGATGTAGTTTTATAATTAATGATACAATATCCCGAAGGGCTGTCTTTCCAAAGGAATCTTCGATCGACATAATATGAAGCATAAAAAAAATAAATGACGTAGTAGGGTTTAGATGTAATGGACTTTCCGGATAATAGAAAGAGACTGATTTCTGAAAACCTTAGCAGGGTTAAAGAAAGAATGAACAGCACAGCTGTAAGCTCCGGTCGAGATCCTTACGACATTACCCTGATTGTTATTAGTAAAACCAGGGCCGCAGATATTGTGAACATGGCAATTGACTGTGGCGTCAGACATTTTGGCGAAAATAAAATCCAGGAAGCTGTTCCCAAAATTAATGATCTAAATAAGCGGCATTCCGATTTAACATGGCACATGGTCGGTCATCTTCAGACCAATAAAGCAAAAATAGCGGTCATGAATTTTGATATGATTCAGTCGGTTGATTCGATAAAATTAGCAAGAAAGATTTCCGGCGTTGCCCAACAATTGCAAAAGAATGTCGATATACTTATCGAGGTAAATATTTCCGGGGAAGAATCTAAATACGGTATAAATCCTGATGATGTAGAGCAAATAAATGGTGAAATTGCCTCGCTGTCTAATATCAATGTTCGAGGATTAATGACGATTGGACCGCTCACCTCAGATGTTGCAGATATCAGAACTGCATTTAGAAGAATGAGAAAAATTTTTGAAAACCCGCAGATCCGCCAAAACAATGTTTATAACGTTCTATCAATGGGCATGACAGATGACTATGAAATTGCGATTCAGGAAGGTTCGACGATGATTCGGTTGGGACGCGCAATTTTTGGTTTAAGAAATTAAACAAAATGTGGCATAGAAAATGATTCATGAAAAAGATATTTTAGAAAGAAAATTTAACAAAGTTTTCCGTGGTTATGATAAAGTGGAAGTGAGATATTTTCTGGAAATGCTTGCCGAAGAATTTGGCAAGCTGGAAAGCCGTATTAAGGAACTGGAACCAATCGAAAAGCAATTGAAGCAAATGGGCATAAAGTCTCCGGAAAATATTATTAAAGAAGCAGAGGAGCGCGCCCGGAAAATAGTTTATGACGCGGAAAAACTCGCTTCAGACGTATTAGATGCAGCAAAGCAGAAAAAGGAATTTGAAAAAGAAGAGATTGTGAAGCTTCAACACCGTAAAAACCGGTTAATTCAGACACTGAACGACGCCATTCGGAAACAGGCGGATTTACTGAGTTTATTAAGAGACGTTACAGAAGACGAGACATCAAACCCGGATAATGAAGAGTTTGATTGGCAGAAGAAATAATCGAGATGTCGTTTACACATAGAGATATCATAAAGCAATATAAACAGAAAGAATAAATTGAATATCGAACAAGCCTGCCTGCCGCAGGCAGGGATTAACGATTCAAGATTTTATGCCGAAGGCATCCCCCTGGGAGAAGTAGAGTCCAAAATGAATAAATATGATTTAGAAGAACGATTGATAGAATTTTCAGTCCTGATAATTGAAATTGTAAATGAGATGCCTAATTCAAAATTAGGAAATCATCTGTCAGGACAATTAGTTCGTTCCGGTACATCTGTTTCTCTTAATTATGGCGAAGCACAGAGTGGAGAGTCCAGAAAAGATTTTATTTACCCCGTTAGATAATTGATTAGAAAATCTTGGACGGTTATATTTGAAACGAAATATCTAACGGGGTGAACAAAATGAAAATTGTTTTGTTCCGAAGGAATCCCTTGTGGGAAAAGAATTGAGAGAAACATATATCTGTCTGAAAATAATCCACAAAACAAAGCTATACAAAACAGAAACAAAAATTGCAAAAGCCAAAAAAGAGAATGACGAACTGATTTCGATATTTGTAAAAAGTGTTGAAACTGCCCAAAAAAATCTGAATCAATGAAAATAATTATTATTCACAAATTCACCCAGTGGAATAGTTTACTACATTCAACAGGGTAAATCAAAAATCGTTAATCGGTGTTCCTTGTTCTTAAATCAAATAAAGGAGACAAAAATGCCAGAAATGAAAATTAGTAATAAATTGAAACGGAAGAGCTATAAAATCCCTTACTGGGCATAGCCAAACCGATATCGTAAAACAATTAAGTGAATATAATTTTCCCCGACATGCCTATCGCCATTATCTCATCGGTTCCTGCGTCATTAAAGACAACATCTTTCTACTCAGATAAAAATTTTCAAGCCGGAATTATAAGCGATGCGAAAGAGCCGGTAAGTTTTTGGCAAATAAAAAACAATACCATGGATATATGGCGTGAAATTACCAGAACAGCGGCAGCGCTGGGCGCAGAGAAAATATTATTTATTGGTAAAGGTTTTGCCCCTTACTGTCAAGACGGCTCGCAAGTCCATATAATCACAGATCATATAAATGTATCCGGTAAAAATCCGCTGATCGGTCCGAACGATGAGGATTTTGGCACGAGATTTCCGGACATGACCGGTCTGTATGACGCAGAATTAATTTCTATACTTAAATCTTGTTCAGAAGATACGGGGCTATTGTGCCGGGAAACGATATGTTTAATACCGAAAAACTCTCTGAGATTGTCTAAGCTTGAGAAACAAATAATTGATCTTAGAAATGATATTGTTGTCTCAGAAGATGTTTTTGCCGGAGCGATAACCGCCAAACACATGTCTCTGCATTCAACGGGGTTTCTTGTTGATAAAACGCTATCCGGGCAGAATTTTAATAAATTGCTTAAAAATATTCTGCGCAGGATTGCGAGCCTATATATACTAAATAATCATCTATAAGTGATTACTATAGAGGTGTTATTATTCCCCAACCTGGCTAATACCACGATTGATACATTTTTCTATATTTTAAGACCTTCAACAGGTATGATTTTGTCTCTTTGTATGGAAGATCCCGTTGTAATTTTTGATGCACCCATATCGTATTATGTGAATTTGCAACAGCGATCGCCTTGCTTAAATTTGTCGTTCTACTCAATGCTCTTGCGACGTTCCCGGGCCCGGTATTATAAGCGCATATTGTACACAGATATGCTTTCTCGTCGTCTTTGATTTCGCCAAAATAGCGATAACGGTTTTTACTGAGATAGGCGCACCCCAGTTCAATATTATTCGGCGGCTGATACAGATAATCGGCTTTCAACAAACGGTCTTTTTTATAGATATAGATATAGGCGTCCCGGGCGCCGGATTTCGGCACTAGTTGCATCAAGCCATACGCCGGTATATGAGACTTTGCTTTTGGATTGAAATAGGATTCCGTATGCATCACCGCCATGGCAATAGCAGGATCAATATTGAACCGCTTCGCCTGTCTACTGACTTCATCTTTAAACTCCTTTGCCCGTATTTCCACGTGATTGGGCACCATCGTCACCTTCACCGAATATTTCACCCGCTCTTTGCCATCCCGGGCTTTATATTTTGTCGCTTGAATTTCTTGTTTCTTTACTGTCTCTTTGGCGAAGGATTCCGCATTGGCGGCGGATACTTTCGTTCCGGCGCTGGTCTTCAGTTGATTTTCCGTATCTTTCCGTTTCGCGAGATCATTCAGTTTCTTCTGAATTTCCGCTTTTGCTTTTTCATCCGACTGCGGGTCTTTGGCGTCGGCAACCACCTCCACTTCAATCTTACCCTCTTCATAATTTACGCTACTGCGGGAATTCCGGTCGGCGGAATATTCGACGCTTTCTTCCTTGGTATCGGTTCGGAAATCCTCCCATTTTCTAAGAATTTCCCGTTCCATTTCTTCCAATTGCCGGCGCTGTTCCGCTTCATAGGCTTCATATTCCCGGCTGATCTGTTCCTGGTATAACCGCATATCTTCGGCAACCTGATCCCGATAATCCAAAGTTTCCTGCTGAATTTGTTTTAACGCTTCCTGTTCTTCGCGCATAATCTGTTCGATAGTTTTTTCCTGGGCAAAACCAGTTCCTATAAAAATAATACCAACCAGACAAATGACTTTCATACTTCTAAATAAATACTGCATTTTTACTCCATGTTTTTAATTTT
>JAHIOG010000402.1 GCA_018895675.1 bacterium | reverse complement strand
TCCATTGTCAACAATTATGATTTCCAGCAAGTCATCCGGATAATCCTGTTCCCGTACGCATTTCAGAAGTGCGGGCAGGCGAGAAATTTCATTTTTTATCGCTATAACAACACTTACGTAAGGTCGGGTAAAAAAGGACTTATTGCCCGAATAAAAAAGCCCTGCCAAATACATAACAATGGAAAGCAAATAAATTACTGAAAACACCAGAAAGAGGGGAAAAATTATCTGTAACATACCGATATTACACCAGAAGCACAGTAGCGATGCCAAAGTAAATCAGAATACCGGTAATGTCTAACGAAGTTGTTACCAGCGGGCCGGTCGCTACGGCGGGATCAATATTAAAGCGATGTAATAACATTGGGATTAATGTTCCGAGAGAAGCGGCGATAAACATCTCGGCACACAAGGCGGAACCGATTACGGCGCCGATTAGCAGTATATTTAATTCGGAATGATAAAATATGTTTGAAAATACTGCCAGCAATATTCCATATGATATTCCGAGAATTACGCCGATTTTCATCTGTCCAAAAAGAACACGGTAAATTTGTTGAACATTTACCCGCCCGGTGGCGAGACCGCGCACGACGATAGTTGAAGATTGAGATCCGACATTGCCACCCATACCGGCAACGATGGGTATGAATGCTGCCAGAATGACGAATTTGTCGAGAATTTCCCTAAATCCAACGATTATTAATGATACTAAAAGACCACCTATAAATGTGGCAAAAAGCCAGGGGAATCTGATCTTCGCAGCCTCAAGGGGTTTTTTCAATAGAATTTCACGGTCTTTCCCAACACCCGCCATTTGTAGAAAGTCTTCAGTTGCCTCCTCTCGAATAACATCGATAATGTCGTCTACAGTAACAATACCAAGTAATTTACCGTCCCAATCTATAACCGGAATAGCAAGGAAGTTATAACGACCAATTATACGGGCAACTTCTTCCTGATCGGTTTCGGGGTGAACCGTCACAATTTTTGTGATCATTACATTTTGTAATATTGTTTTTGGAGACACCATTAGTAATTGGCGGAGGGAAATTATGCCGGTTAATTTATCATTATCGTCAACGACATAAATATAAAAAGCCATTTTGGCATCCTGTTGCTCGTGGATGGCATTAATAGCGTCCTGTACGGTATTTTTTTCATGCATTTTAAACGGCAGTAGAACCATGATACCACCGGCGGTATCCGGCTGATACATCAACAGCTCTTCAAGATCTTCTGAGTCGGCGCTGCTCATTAAGCCGAGCACCTCTTTTCCTAATTCTTCAGGAATTTGCTCTAAGAGATCAGCCTGGTCGTCGGGCGCCATTTCTTTTAAAAGATCGGCAATATTTTTGGGCGGCATTCCTTCTAGCAATTCGACCAGAATAGAACGGTCTAATTCCGTCAGGAACCCAGCCTTGTATGCGTGATCGGATATAAGATCAAATACCGTTTCCCGTTCAATATCCGTGAAGGATCTGAAAAGCGCCGCCAGGTCCGCCGGGTGAGTTTTCATGATCATTTTTTGAGTATTTGAACGCGCGTTACGACGGATTAGGCGTCTGAATGCATCCAGTAAAATCATAAATTCGCGATCCAGCATAAGCAACTCCAGACTATTGTTTTAGTCAGATGATTTAGGCGGGACGCCGGATAAATTTTCGATCATGACCGCAGCGCTGTTCTTATCAACAACCGGGGTTACGCGAATAAACCAGCGAATACCCACAAACAACAAAATTGCGCCCGAAAACAGCATGATAGGCGATACGTGCCCCCGCCATTCATACCAATGCAGGGCGTCCACGGACTGATGTGTAAACCACACAGCTATACTATTATTTATAGCGTGAATTACAAAGGATGTCCAAATAGAATTTGTCCGCCAGGCAACATATCCCAAAAATACGCCAATTATATATATTTGTACAACCCACCATGGGTTAAAATGGATAAAAGCAAAGGCAAGAGCGGAATATAAAACAGCCTTCGTAATATCCCGAAAACGATATTCCAGGGTACGCTGAAAAAATCCCCGGAATATGAGCTCTTCTACCAGTGGCGCAATCAGAATGACAACCCCGATAACGAAAAACGCAGAAAGAGGACCGCTGATCTTCATCATCTCCTGTATCTTTATGAATTCGCCCGGTGCAGGTAACACCATTTGGGCGATGCGATCCATTTCGTCGGTTAATATTGTTAGTCCCAGCGAGAGAGGCACCACCGCCAGCAGACTATCTTTTGAAACCGGATTTAGTCGGAAAAACTGTTTAAGGTCTGTTTTACTACGCCGTGCCCATAAGTAGATTGGGATAGGTAAAAACAGTTCTCCAATAAGCAGCCCGATCTGGGCAATCGTCATCTCATTGGATTCCGGAAACGATATTAGTATAAAGACAGTTGTAACGGACGCCAACAATAAACCTATCACCATAAGGACAATAGCGGTTTTAATCTGGGGTATAATATCAAGCATTGGATATGGTTTTTATTGTTGTAAAAAAGGCGTGTGAATTTAGAGATACAGTCCGCTAAAGTCAAGGTAATCAAAGTGGAAAACACGTTGTAAATCAGGGGTCGAAATCAAGGTTTTTTTGGATGATATAATCGCTCCAATGACTGCCTGATCATTTCGTTATCTGTTTCTTTATAACCTTGTTTATAGAAATCAATTTTCCCGTTTTCATTTATTATGATTAAAGTGGGCGTGACCTGAGCATTGTATTTCTCTGATATTTTTCCGTACCGGTCTAAAAGTACCGGAAGAGTGTATCCTTTGGCTTTGATAAAGGCGCTTACCTTTTGTTTATTCTCCCCCACATTTACTAAAAACATGCTAACATTAGGATACTCTGCCTTTAGAGTATGGATATATGGTATTTCTTTGCGGCACGGTATGCAGGAAGTGGTGAAGAATGAAAACAAAACTGGGCTCTTAAGATTGGAGCGTGCTTTTGGACCGACATACCGACCGAGAAAAAAATCACCGCTTTTTAACAAAGGCGCATAACAACCAGGTGCATCTTCACCAATTGTCAGTTCGGGTTGGCTGGTTAAAGTCGAATCAGCCAATACTATGGTTATCAAAGAAAGAATAATCACAGAACACTTTGGCATAATCACACCTTCCCAGAATTAGTTAATTCATAAAGAAGAATTCCCGCAGAAATAGAAAGGTTTAGGGATTCACCGGAGCCGTGGCGGGGTATTCCAATTACACAGGTTGCATTATTAATAATATCTTCCGGCAATCCGTGGGATTCACTTCCCAGGACCAGGATCCAGCGATTGGTTTGATCTTTGTCTGGCGCAGCGCCGGACATATCAGCGGCAAGAATAGGAATTCCGTGCCGGGCGGAATATTTGTTAAGATCATCAAACAATACATTCTGATAACAAGAAACCGCAAAATTCGCACCCATTGAACTTCTCACAACTTTCGGACTGAATAGATCAACGCTATTTGGTGACAGCATTACTGATTTTATTCCAAACCAGCGAGCCGTTCTTAATATAGCGCCAAGGTTGCCGGGATCATTTATTTCGTATAGATAAACCGCGGGAT
>JAHIOG010000401.1 GCA_018895675.1 bacterium | reverse complement strand
TCTCTATCCCAACCGAATGGCAACGAAAAAGAAACGATTAAAAAGAACCGTAAAGCGATTGAAAAGAAATTAAAACAGCAAAATTCTAAATATATACGGTCTGAAGAGTACGGGAATCTAAGAAAATCCGATATCGAAGGTTGGATTGAAGATTCCAAACAGTGTGTCGGATGCGGAGGATGTACCAATATCTGTCCGACCTGTTACTGCATCATTGTCAATGATGAAACGACCGGAAAGGAATTCGTCAAGGTTCGCAGTTATGATTCATGTCAGTTACATGGCTATGCCAAAGTAGCCGGCGGTGATTCACCGCGACCAAAAATGTATCAGCGGTTTAGGAATCGCTATTTATGCAAATTTGATTATATGAAAAGCAATTTTGACCTGATCGGCTGCACCGGCTGTGGCAGATGCATTGATGTATGCGCGGGTGAAATTGAATTTAGAGAAGTTGTGCAAAAAAATATACAATTATCCAAAGTTCAGGAGTAATCGATGGCACAGGCTAATCCATATGAAGTTATCGCCGCGGAAATTTACGAAATAATCGAAGAATCCCCGACTATCAGAACCCTCAGAGTAAAACCGGAAAAACCGATTCCATTCAAAACCGGACAATTTATAGAATTGACCATGCCGAATATAGGTGAAGGACCATTTACGCCATCATCCTCACATTACATCAGTGATAAGATGGATATAACTATCATGAAGACCGGTTTTGTGACGGAATACGTACACAAGACAAAAGTTGGGGATCGAATCGGAATTCGCGGACCCTATGGCATCCATTACCCGATCGATGAATGGAAAGGAAAAGATGTTTTAATAATGGGCGGTGGCGTTGGAATGGCGCCGACCAGATCGTTGTTCACTTCGCTACTACATGATATTGATCATTACAACAGCATCACATTTTTAGCAGGCGCTCGCACCCCTAATGACATGATTTATAAGCAGCATATACAAGGATGGAGCGAGATTGATAAGGTAAACTTCCTGAGATCTGTAGATCGAGTCCCGGAGAGTGAGGAATGGAGTGAGGAAGTTTGCCTTATCACCAAACTACTCAACAAAATCGACATAAATCCGAAAGATAATCCTGTCGTTGTCTGCGGACCACCTATCATGATGAAATTTGGGACGATGGATCTCTTAAAATACGGATATGCAGAGAAGGACATTTATCTCTCAATGGAAAAGAAAATGTACTGTGGAATCGGACATTGTCGCCATTGTGTCATCGGAAAGTATTATGCCTGTAAGGATGGTCCCGTATTTACGTACGATAAGATTTTAAACGAGGAGAATATCTGGGAATGAAACGACTTTTTATCGATATTCCAGCCCTGATGGATTCTAAATCCTCAATTGAAGATATTCAATGTGAATATTTTTATCATCGAAAGAATCCCGGGCAATTTTCGTTATTAGAAATTGCCGAGTTTGCGATCTATTGCCGGCAATGTAAAGATGCATTCTGTGTTACTGCCTGTCCGAAAGAAGCTCTGGAACGACAGGAAAACGGATTGATCAAACGGTTTAATATGCGTTGCGTCGGTTGTAAGAGCTGTATCCTGGCATGCCCATTTGGAACCATATTCCCGGAAGTCATTAATTATATTACCGCAAAATGCGACTACTGTTTAAACCAGCTATCTGAGAATCCTGACTTTGAACCGTTATGTTCCAAAACTGCTCCTCCGGGAACGATCACGATGAAAGAGATCAGTAAAGAGGATCCGGATAACCATATTTTTTTATATGGCGATCACCTGGCGATTAAAAGTCACCACTGGCGGCATAAGGAGGATAAGGTATGATAGCATGGATTCTTTTTCATTTATTTGTATTTCCCGGAATGTTATTTACTGGTATCTTAGGATTATTAATTGGGTGGTTTGACCGCAAATTAAGCGCCCGTTTTCAATTCCGCAAGGGCCCGCCTATTTTTCAGAATTTTAATGACTTTTTCAAACTTCTGGGGAAAGAAACAATTATTGTAAAAGAAGCGGTCAAATCTGTTTTCATTATTGCGCCACTGGCTGCTTTTGCTGTTTTGACCCTGATATCTACTATCATCGGGTTAGCGCTCTTTTACCAAAGAGGATTTGGCGGTGATATATTTGTAGTGATGTACCTGACGATGACATTTTCCGTGATGGTTATTTTAGGTGGTTCGGCGACAGGCAATGTTTATTCCAGTATTGGAGCAGGACGGGAAATGAAATTATTGCTGGCTGATGAATTAGCCTTTATTATAATTTTATTGGTGCCAATTATCAAATCGGGCTATCAACTCCGATTTGATCAAATTCTCGCAGTACAGCAAACATCGGGTCCATTTATCGGATCTGCATCCGGAATAATTGCCTTTATAATCGGGATGCTGTGCATTCAGGCTAAGATGACGCTTGCGCCATTTCATATCCCGGAAGCCGAAAC
>JAHIOG010000400.1 GCA_018895675.1 bacterium | reverse complement strand
TTCCCGCTCCATTGTCTCTATTTAAACCCAAAAGCTGCGGAGAAGACCAGCATGCTGCGTTGTTTAAAGAGACATTTCGAGCCTTTGTACAGCGGGCAATTCCTTCCGGATTTGTTACAGCTCCAATTGACTTTTTGCGAAGAAAAGAAATGCCCTCCGAAGTAAGCGCGACGTTGAAACCCCTTAAAAATTGCAGTATCGATGGGACCTTTATTGTCAACTCTCCCGGTGTCTCTTTATCAATTAAAAGTCACCATGATGAGAAAATACGCCGGGTCGGTGAAGATGGTTTATTCATTGAAGAAGTTATTCCGCTCAGCAATTATTACGAACCGAAAAAACGATACTATAAGGGCACACTATATTATTCAGATCAATATAAAGACCTTTTTGAAAAACTATCAGAACCTGCTGTTTCCTCTGAGAGAGCCGTGAATCATGAAAAAATAGAAAATCCCGATCAGACGCACATGATCTTTATTGGTCATCGACGGGTCGCGGCATTGGTTTACGGTATTAACCATCGAGAACTTGTTGATAACAATGAGCAAGTGTTTCTTGATAAAGAATTTACAATTACATTTACCTCCGATTTTATGCCAAAGGAATTTTCCTATCCGCTCTCAGCTAGCCAAATTATGGAATGTATCTCAGGTCTAAAAGTAGAGAAAAAGCGAGTGTTCTGCGGTCTGACCCGTATACACGGTTATGATGTTTTAGGGAAAAAGCCAAACATACCGAAACATGCCTTTGTCGCCGGGAGCTGTATTCGTCTGAAATGTAGTACTTCTTTGACTAAAAAAGAGAAAGTACTTCTTTTCCAAAAATCAAAGACCGGCATCGGGTTGAACACTAAAAACGGCTACGGACGGTTTAAGATAAATTGGGGTATCCATGATATAAAGGAGGCGTCATGAATTCAATATTACGAGAAAAAATAGCGGATATGAAACAGTTTTTATTAGTTCATAGCGGATTAATAAAATATCTAAATGAAAATAAAAATGATAAAGACAAAATCAGGCGAACCTTCAATCTGTTCCGAAGCGATTTGATGCGTCTGACTCCGGAGACCGCACCCAATTATTTTGCGAACGATAAGTTGAAAATTTGGGATATCGAATCTGATCCTCGTATTTACGAAGGAAAAAACAGCCCAAGTTTTTTAAAAGACCTGGCCGATCACTATTTCAATATTGATAACACAGAAGTAATCAAAAAAAATCTCGAAGCTCTGATTTTTGCCTGTCTGGAGATTGATGCGACACTCAAGTTTACCCAAATGTCCAAAATATTACCAGAAGATGATAAGCGAAAACTGGAAAAGCTCAACCTCTGGAGGCTGCCATGAACACTGAAAATATTCGTTTGATGTGTTTCTCTGTAATGAAACTGCAATCACCCCTGCACTTCGGCACCGGGGACAGTGATAATCCTCTGGCGGATCAGCCAGTGTTCCGCAATGGTAAAGGCTTGCCGGTGATTCCCGGATCAACCCTTGCCGGGGCTTTCAATTTCAAAGTGAATTTAAGCGATCAGGAACGGGAAAAATGGCTGGGTATTTCGCAACAGGAAAGCGAACTAAAGGAGGTGCCACCTTCCGCTTTTGTATTTGATGACGCCGAAGTCATTCCCGACCAGGAAAACCTCTTACGGTATCCGGTAGAGATTCGGGACGGTGTAACAATAATGCGGGGTACGATGACCGCCAAACCGGATCACCATTTTCAGACCGAAGTAGTTCCGGTCGGAACTGCTTTCTGCTTTGCGTGCCGCGGGGATGTGTCAATATCTGATTTGGATGTCGTCAAGAAGAAAATTCGACAATTTTTATTTGATGGAGGGCAGTTGGGCGGTAGCCAAAATGCCGGACAGGGTGAATGGCTGGCTGATAAAATCGGCTGGCTGCAACTCGATTTGTCCCAACAAGAAGATCTGAAATGGTGGCTGAGTACGGGGCATGGATTTGAATGGAAAGGTGACTTCGATGATTTAGAGGCAAAAAATACGAATGTCAAAATCGAAACCATAACGAACGATTGGAAAACGAATTCAGATTTTGAAATCCATCTGAGTGTCAAAATCAAAGACGGTCTGCATCTTTCAGCAGGGTCAAGCGGAATTCCGGAAAAGGGAATGCCTGATATTCAGCAGGTTCAAAGGCAGAAAATCGAAAATACCGGGGCTAGTGCTAAACTGACCCCTGAATTTGTAGACTACGGAACAGCTATCAAAGGACGCTTCCGCAGTGCTATGGAGATGCTCTTGCGGACCTACCTGCATCATCGAAATCTTGATAAGAAGCAAATTCTGGCAAGAGTTCCCGGAGACCCATCAGAATTTAATCAGAAGTCTGTTCCAGAAGAGATTCAGAGATTTTTTGGTGGAGAAGACTTCAAGGGCGCCTGGTCGGTGCGTGAAATAGCCTGGACGGATACACCGGAGGAACTGAGTTCTGAAGATCATATCAAAATCGATGAATTTACGCAGCAGACGATTGAGCATGCCAAATTTGAATTTGCACCCCTGTCTCGGGGAAAAACCGACGTCTATATCCGCCTCAATCCCGGTCATAGCGAACCCTGGCAAAAAACTCTGCTCTATCTTACGGCTGAGCTGATGGCATTGAATCTTTTGCCCTTCGGCGGACATGGCAGCCGCGGTTATCTCGGTGCGAAGCTGGCATTCGTAAATAAAGAAGATATAGAAAAGGGGAGTAATTTGGAGAAATTCAAAACCTTTATTGAGGAATTGAGTCAAAAAGCTGGAAAGGAGGTCGTCCGTGAGTGAGATTGTCATTATTACGCCGGTTGGGACTTCTTTGCTGAGCAATACACACGGTATGGATCATACTAATATATTGGCGTATGGAGATAGACCAGACGAATTAGTAGAAACACTCGATACTATGATATATCAAATTGTACTCTGGTTTGG
>JAHIOG010000399.1 GCA_018895675.1 bacterium | reverse complement strand
ATCCTGACTCATTGAGTCCCATTTTGGGTTAATCATGTTATCATGTCAAAAAATTCTGTCAATCTTCGCCGAAGGCGTCCCCTTGGGAAAATCTATAATCTTCAATCTGCAATCTTAAATCATCTCTCCCTCTCCAAATTCCCCCTTAAAAAAGGGGGCCAGGGGGATGTAACCAATTCAACCACTTCAACTAATTCACCCAATAAAATCTGCAATCCAGAACTTGAGTTAATCAGGAACTGATTGACTTAAGTTAGAAGAGGAAACGGGAGAATCAGTAATCAGGTTAAATTTATAAATTAATTTCTTTCCCCAATCTCAATGAATATTGATTATAAAAGTTTGTCGACGTAAATTCTGCCGAAATGGCAGAGTTTCGATTAAATACGAAATATAAACCCACCGGTGATCAGCCGGATGCTATAAAAGAATTGACCGAGGGTATCCGTCGGGGAGACAAGGCTCAGACGCTTTTGGGAGTGACCGGCAGCGGTAAAACTTTTACTATGGCTCATGTGATACAAAATGTCCAGAAACCGACGTTGATCATTTCGCATAATAAAACCCTCGCGGCTCAGTTGTACGGCGAATTCAGGTCTTTTTTCCCGGATAATGCCGTTGAGTTTTTTATCAGTTTCTATGATTACTATCAGCCGGAAGCCTACCTGCCGGTAACTGATACCTATATTGAGAAAGACTCATCAATCAACGATGAAATTGACAAATTACGGTTAAAGGCAACCAGTTCCCTGATCAGCCGGAAAGATATTATCGTCGTTGCCAGCGTTTCCTGCATTTATGGAATAGGTTCACCGGAAGAATACAGTAAATATATTGTTCTGATAAAGAGAGGAGATCGGCTTGGTATTCGGACGCTTTTCTCGAGACTCGTCGATATTTTCTATTCACGGAATAATCTGAGTTTAGAACGCGGGACCTTTCGCACCCGGGGAGATGTTGTTGAAATTCAACCGGCTTATGAAGATTTTGCCTACCGGATAGAGTTTTTTGGCGATGAAGTTGAAAAAATTTATTCCTTTCATACACTGACCGGCGAGATTATCGAAGAACAACCGAGTGTGGTCATCTTTCCCGCCAAACATTTTATTTCTTCCGAGGAGACAATCAAACGCGCCCTGAAAACGATCGAAATTGAGCTGGAAGAGCGCTTGACCGATATGCGCGATTCCGGCAAATTACTGGAAGCGCAGCGTTTGGAGCAGCGCACCCGTTTTGACATGGAAATGATCGATGAAGTCGGCTACTGCTCCGGGATAGAAAATTATTCAAGGCATTTCTCCGGTCGAAAACCGGGTGAACAGCCCTACACCTTAATCGATTTTTTCAAAGACGATTTTCTATTATTCATCGATGAATCTCATGCTACGCTTCCACAAATTAGGGCGATGTACAACGGTGATCGTTCCAGGAAAGAGGTGCTCGTTGAATATGGATTTCGGCTTCCCTCTGCTATGGATAACCGACCTTTGAAATTTCCCGAGTTTGAAAACATGATTGATCAGGTGGTTTTTGTATCAGCGACGCCAGCGGATTATGAACTGGAACAATGTCAGGGTGTGGTTGTGGAACAGATCATTCGTCCGACGGGCTTACTCGATCCGGAGATTGAGGTCAAACCAACCAAACACCAGATTGATGACCTGGTCGAAGAAATAACAGCAGTAACCAATCGCAAAGAACGAGTATTAGTTACAACGCTGACGAAACGTATGGCGGAGGATCTTTCTGAGTATTTGCGTGGAATGGGACTGAAAGTCCGTTATCTGCACTCCGAAATACATGTATTGGAGCGGGTGGAAATCCTGCGGGATCTTCGCCTGGGTGAATTCGATGTGCTGGTTGGTATTAACTTATTGCGTGAAGGGTTGGATTTACCGGAAGTTTCGCTGGTGGCGATCCTTGATGCCGACAAAGAGGGATTCCTCCGGTCGGCGCGGTCGTTGATGCAGGTCTCCGGTCGGGCTGCCCGGAATATCAATGGTAAAGTCATCTTTTATGCCGATGTTATGACCCAATCCATGGATAAAGTAATTCAGGAAGTCAATCGCCGAAGAAAGGTTCAGCAGGAATACAACAAACAGCACGGAATTACGCCGAAGACAATATATAAAACTGTCGATGAGGTAATGTCCGCCACATCCGTAGCGGACGTCAAACCGGGTGAATTAACCGGTAAAAAACAGTCGCCGGCTGATCGATACCGGAGCAAGATGGATAAGGCGGAAATGTTGGAATTGTTACAAAAAGAAATGGTAACAGCGGCTGAAGCGTTGGAATTTGAAAAAGCCGCGGAATTGAGGGACGAGATTGCCCGGCTGACCGGAAACCGTAAATCGATGTTAATCAAATAAATCAAACGATAGGACATTAATAATCGTGAGAAAATTCCAAAATACAAATATCAAATGACAAATAAATGACAAATACCAACAAACAAACCCCGATATATGACCTTGAGGAGAGAACATTTCAATTTGCGAAAGATGTACGAATATTCTTGAAGAGTCTTCCCAAATCAATAAGTAGCATAGAAGATGGGAAACAACTGATTAGATCTTCCGGTTCCATTGGTGCTAATTATATCGAAGCGAATGAATCCTTAAGTAAAAAAGATTTTTTAATGCGCGTTAAGATAAGTCGAAAAGAAGCCAAAGAGAGTATTTATTGGTTACGTTTATTATCTGAAATAAACTCAGACGAGTTTATTATGGAAAGTAATCGTCTGATTACTGAAGCGATCGAGCTAAAAAAGATACTTTCATCAATCATCGAGAAATCAAGATAGTAAATCAAAGATTTGAAATTTGAAAATTGTTATTTGTAATTTATTTGAGATTTGGAATTTGATATTTGATATTTGTTTAAGTGTATCATTTTTTAAAATTGAATAATAATAAAACTTATTAGGGAAGTTCAAATGAAGATATTGGTAATTGGAAGCGGCGGCAGAGAAAGCGCTATTGTCTGGAAACTGTCCAAATCCGAAAAAGTCACCGGGATTTACTGCACTCCCGGCAATGCCGGAACAGCCTGTTATGGTGAAAACGTTCCAATATCAGAATCGGAGATTGATAAACTCATTGAATTTGTTCAGGAAAAGGAGATTGATTTAACTGTCGTTGGACCCGAAAAACCGTTGCTTGATGGCATTGTGGATCGATTTGTTTCGCATGGTTTGACGATTTTTGGTCCGTCTCAAAAAGCGGCGATGCTGGAAGGAAGCAAGGTATTCGCCAAACAGTTTATGTCGGAACATGATATTCCAACCGCTCCATACGAGGTCTGTGCTTCTCGCGAAGATGTGGAAGAGGCAACAACCGGTAAAATATTTCCCTACGTTATAAAGGTTGATGGATTAGCGGCTGGGAAGGGCGCTATTATCATTAAGAATCAGGATGATTTACGGCAAGCTCTCATCGAAATTTATGAAGAAAGGAAATTCGGAGCCGCCGGCGATAGTGTAATTGTCGAAGATTTTCTAAATGGCGAAGAACTTTCGGTCTTTGCAATTACCGACGGAAGCGATTATGTATTGTTATCCTCTGCCCAGGACCATAAACGGATATTTGACGGCGAAAAAGGACCCAATACAGGCGGTATGGGCGCTTATGCTCCCGCTCCGGTTGGAACAGCGGATGTGTTGCGAAAGGTAGAGGAGCGCATAATTCGACCGGTTCTGAAAGGTATGAAGGAGAAGGGAACGCCTTATTCAGGGGTTTTATATTGCGGATTGATGATTCATAATGGAAATCCCCGGGTGATTGAATTTAATGCCCGGTTTGGCGATCCCGAAACTCAGGTTCTTATTCCATTAATCAAATCCGACCTGGCTGTTTTACTGCTGAGCGTCGCTCAGGGAAAACTGGATGCGTCGTCTTTTCAGATTTCCGATAAATATGCTGCTTGTGTTATTCTGGCGTCCGCAGGTTATCCCGGCGACTATGAAAAAGGGAAAGAAATTGCCGGCATAGAACAGCTGTTTCAGAGTCGAAAAGTCAACATATTTATGGCGGGAACGAGATTCGATGCTGAGAGGTATTTAACAAACGGTGGACGGGTACTGGGTATAACAGTAGTATCAAAAAGCCTGAACGATGCGATTTTAAGCGCGTATAATTATGTGAATATTATTAAATTTGAAGGTAAACAGTATCGCAGCGATATAGGATTTCGCGTACTGGAAAGGCTTTCTCACAAGAAAATAAATAGAGGATAAATGACAGAAACGAGGTTTTAATGGAACTAGCCCGTTTAAATAAATTACAACAGAGTTTTGGTATCCTTGGCGAATCTGAAAAGATCAAAGAGCTAATTGAGATGATTGATCAGATTTCGGCAACCGATATCACGGTTTTAATTGCGGGAGAAAGCGGAACTGGGAAGGAATTGATCGCCGACGCGGTTCACCGGCGGAGTCTGCGGAAACACCAGCCTTTTGTGAAAGTGAATTGTGGCGCCATACCTGCCGGAATCCTGGAAAGCGAACTCTTCGGGCATGTCAAAGGCGCTTTTACGGGAGCGATTGGAGAACGGAAAGGATATTTCGAAACTGCCAATAACGGTACGATTTTTCTGGATGAAATCGGTGAAATGCCGCTGGAAACACAGGTAAAATTATTGAGAGTGCTTGAATTGGGAGAGTTTCTTCCGGTCGGCGGCTCTATTGGAAAAAAAGTTGACGTTAGGATTATCGCCGCAACAAATAAAGATCTGATAGATGAAATTGAGAAAGAAAAATTCCGTAAGGATCTCTACTACCGGTTGAAGACGATTACGATTGTTGCTCCGGCATTGCGGCATCACAGCGAGGATATTCCTCTTCTAATTGAAAAATTTGCGCTGGACTTTGCCAATCGAAACAATATTCCATTTAAGGGATTTTCGCCCAGCGCTATTCATGTTCTTGAAAATTATTCCTGGCCGGGAAATATCCGCGAATTAAAAAATTTCGTCGAAAGCATAATCGTATTGGAAAAAGGCGAAGTAATTAACAGCAGCATGATAGCAAAACGGTTAAATATCGGCAGACGAATACCGTCGTCAAATCTTCCGATGAAAATTTCTAAAAGCATAGACCAGGCAGAACGCGAATTGATTCTGCAGCAAATTTTATTAATACGCCGCGATATTAACGATATCAAAAACGCTGTTACCGGAGATTTTAGTTCCATTTCTTTTGATGCTTCCCGTGGCAGTACGGAAATCCAGCGTTTCATCGCGCCGGCTCTTGATGATGAGGAATCTGTCGAGGAAGAATCACTCCTTGAAATGGCTGATGATTTTTTGGTAAATCCGAATATACTTGGGAAGGTATCGCTGGAAGAGGTCGAGATGGAATTGATCCAGAAGACTCTTAAGAAGTTCAATTTTCGCAAGCGGCAGACCGCCAACGCCCTTAAAATCAGTGAGCGAACCCTGTATCGAAAAATAAAAGAATACGGACTATAAATCATGAAAAACAAATCAAGAGTGAATGTACTTAAGCTCTCTATTTTGATAAGTTGGATGATTCTCGGTTCCGGTTGCTGGTTTTATTCTTTAAAGGGAACCTTACCGCCGCATATCAAGAGTGTCGCAATTCCGGTGTTGACGGACCGTACGGCGGAATTCAATATCCAGCAGGTCGTTACCGATCAAATTCGCATTGGCTTTATCCAGGAGAATATTCTGAAATTAGCCGAAGAAGACAACGCCCATTCCATTTTATATGGTTCCATTTTGAGTATCCAGGACAAACCTCTCGTCTTCAAGGAATCGGAAAGCGACAAGCCGGAAGCGGTGACAGAATACCGGCTGACGTTGAAAGTTGAAGTAGAGTGGTTTGATAAAGTCGAAAATAAAGCCATATTCAAGAAGCAATTTACGGGTTACAGCGAGTATGATCCGACCGGCGCAACGGATCGAACCCGCGAACTTGCTTTGGAAGAGTCAGTTGACCAGATAATTGAAGATATTATCAATTCGATTCTGGCGGGATGGTAAAATATTTTATAATTTCTGGAGGATTAATTTTCTGATATTTGATATGAAAGTTGACCACGAATTTTCTCGAAGAGATGCCTTTGGTGAACGAAAATGCGCAAATTTTATTTACAGCAATTTTCCTTAAAGAGACCTCTTCCCTGAAGAGATTCTTCGAACAAGACAAAAGTTTTGTCCTGTGTAACAAGGTTCTTTGATTTTGCAAATATATTAACCACCCCTATAATCCCCTCCTTGGTAAGCCTGCCCGCCCTCCGGGAGCAGGCGGGGAGGGGAAAGAGGGGGAGGTTACTAACTATGATTATCAATACAAACTTTAATTATTAGACAATTTTTTTATAATTTACACTAATCTGAAAAATGAGGATTCTATGGATTGGGTTTTAATCAAAGACGTCAAAGACTATAATGACCGGGAAGTGACCCTTAAGGGTTGGGTTTACAACAAACGTTCCAGTGGTAAAATCTGGTTTCTGATATTGCGGGACGGAACCGGAATAATTCAGGGCGTTGTATTAAAAAACGAGGTCTCCGAAGAAGTATTCAATATAAAAGATGAGTTAACCCAGGAATCCTCGGTAATTGTTAAAGGATTGATCCATGCAGACAGACGATCTCCGGGCGGTTATGAGATCGTTGTAAGAGATATTAAGGTTGTACAGATTGCGACTGATTATCCCATTGCTCTGAAAGATCACGGCGTCGAATTTTTGATGGATAACCGTCATCTGTGGTTACGCTCGCGAAAACAGTGGGCGATTTTAAGAATCCGGCATACGGTTTATTATGCAATCACGGAATATCTCAACAATAACGGATTTATTCGTTTCGATTCACCGTTGTTGACGCCCAACGCCTGTGAAGGCACGACTACGTTGTTCACGGTGCCTTATTTTGATCTCGGCAACGCGTATTTATCCCAGAGCGGGCAGCTTTATCTGGAAGCCGGGATTATGAGTCTCGGTCGGGTTTACGATTTCGGTCCGGTTTTTCGGGCGGAAAAATCAAAAACCCGTAAACATCTGACTGAATTCTGGATGATGGACGCCGAAGCCGCTTATGTTGAACACGATGAAAACCTCAAAATCCAGGAAGAACTGATTCGCTTTGTCATCCGATCTGTACTGGAAAAAAATGCAACGGAGCTGGAAGTTTTAGAACGAGATATCGAACAACTTAAAAAGGCGGATGCTCCTTTTAAACGAATGACCCATAAAGAGGCGATTGAGTACCTGAGATCCAGGGGATCTGATATTTCCGATAAGAGCGATTTGGGAGCAAAAGACGAGGTAATGCTTACAGAGGGTTCCGATGTTCCGGTTTTTATAGAAAAATGGCCGAAGGAGATCAAAGCTTTTTATATGAAACGGGATAAAGATAATCCCGACCTGGTCCTGGGCGCCGACCTGATTGCGCCGGAAGGGTTTGGGGAGATCATTGGCGGTTCTCAGAGGGAAGATGATCATGATCTTCTGTATCAGAGAATGGTCGCTGAAGATATGCCTCTGGATGAATATCAGTGGTTTCTGGATTTACGTAAATATGGTTCAGTGCCTCATAGTGGATTTGGCGTCGGGCTGGAACGGTTGGTTCAATGGATGTCGGGTGTTGAACAGATACGTGAATCGATACCTTTTGCAAGGACAATTTACCGGTTGAGACCATGAGAGAAAAAAAGAAAATCATTGCCGTAATCGGCGGAAGAGATTGTGATGAATCTCTTTGTCAACAGGCTTTTGAAGTCGGCAGGCTAATCGCCCGAAATGGCGCTATACTCGTTTGTGGCGGACGCGGCGGCATCATGGAAGCTGCCTGTAAAGGCGCTTCCGAAGCTGGTGGTATTTCAGTGGGAATATTGCCGGGAGACGATATCCGGGATGCGAATTCCTGGGTGACTGTCCCAATAGCCACCGGCGTCGGACTTGCCCGAAATTCGATTATTGCCCGAACCGCATCGGCGGCGATTGCCATTGGCGGTGAATACGGCACTCTTTCGGAAATTGCCTATTGTCTGCAGTTTAGGATTCCGGTATTTACATTGCATTCCTGGGACATCAAAGGGGTTGTTGCTGTCGATACTCCTGAAGAAGCCGTAAAATTCGCATGTGATTCGGAGAAGTATACCGCAAAAGCAAAAGGCAACAATGAAGATTGATGATATATTTGAATTGGAAAAGTGAATTGAATGCTCGCCATCAGTCAGAAGCGGAGTAAAATGTTAAGGATTTAATGAAATGGATGGGAAATCACTGAACGTTGTAGAAAAAAAACTCAATGATTTTAAAAAAATTCTGCCGGAAGCATTTACGGAAGAAAAAATAGACTGGGAGAAACTGAAAGCCGCCCTGGGTGAAGACATTGAATTCCGCGAGGAACGCTATCATCTGAACTGGGCAGGCAAATCCGAAGCATTTCGCGCTTTGCAGACCCCCACGACGGCAACCCTTTTCCCCGATAAAGAAGAATCGGTGAACTTTGATAATTCCGAAAACCTATTCATCGAGGGTGAAAATCTCGAAGTTATGAAAGTCCTGCAGAAATCCTACTTCGGCAAGATCAAGATGATCTATATCGATCCGCCCTATAATACCGGCAACGACTTTATCTATTCCGATAAATTTGCCGAAAGCCGGGAAGACTACTTGAAACGCAGCGGAAGCAAAGATGAAAACGGACTGATTACTCGTGAAGGGCTCTTTCGCAACAGCAAAGACAGCGGTCATTACCACTCCAACTGGCTCTCCATGATGTATCCGCGGCTCTTCCTGGCGCGTAATCTCCTGCGGGAGGACGGCGTGATCTTTGTCTCGATTGACGATAATGAAGTTCACAACATGCGCATGCTGATGAATGAGGTGTTCGGAGAGGAGAATTTTGTTGAAACATTTGTTTGGAGATCCAGACTTGGAAAAGGTTCAACTTCAAAAAAAACTGCAACATTGCATGAATATATCGTGTGTTATTCAAAAAACAATGAATCCCTAAATATTATGGGTGATGTGAGAATAAAATCTAAGCAAAACAAGGAAAGAATAAGACAATGGGGACAAGGTGATAGAAGGGAAGATAGACCGACAATGTTTTATGCTGTTTCATCAAAAGAATTTGGTAATGTTTTACCAATTAGACCGGATGGAACAGAAGGCAGATGGAGAGTCAGTTCAGAAAAATTCAGTGAATTTTTAAATAAAAACTTGGTTGTCTTTGAAAAACAAAATGATGGGAGAATTGAAGCATATAGAATTATACCAGAAGGAACAAAAACAGAGACCGCTCAAGATTCAATATTAGATTCTAAGATTGTAAAAACAACCGCTCATGGATCAAAAGAGTTAAACAGCTTATTTAAATTTAATATTTTTGATTACCCTAAACCTTCTACTTTATTAAAACACATAGTTGGCATTATAACTCAAGAAGAAATAATTCTAGATTTCTTTGCAGGTTCATCAACAACTGCCTACGCTGTTCTGGATTTGAATAAAGAGGATGGCGGCAGCCGCAAATTCATCATGGTGCAGATGCCGGAGCCTTGCGATGAAAATTCAGAAGCCTATAAAGCCGGGTATAAGACCATTGCGGAGATAGGCAAGGAGCGCATCCGGCGGGTGATTAAGAAGATTAAGGCTGAGAATGACGGCAAACTGGATTTTGCCAAAAGCGGTTTGGATTTGGGATTCAAGGTATTCAAATTGTGTCAGTCTAATTTTAAGATCTGGCGCAGCGATAGAATAGGATCGGAAGAAGAATTATTGCGTCAAATGGAAAAGCATGCCGACCCGGTTGCAAAAGACGCCGAAATTGATGATATTCTATACGAGCTGTTATTGAAATCCGGCAAGGAGCTTACATCGGAGATTGAATATAAAGATGGAATTTTTTGGATAAACAAGAATGAGATTGCAATCGTTCTGGAAAAATCGACGAAGACATTATGAAAGCCGTTATAGACGGGAAACCGGGAAAACTGATCACGTTGGACAGACTTTTTCAAAACAATGACCAATTAAAAACCAATACGATCTTGCAGATGAAAGATGCTGGGATTGAGATGAGGGTGGTGTAAATATGGCAATAAAAAAACATTTGTATCACTAATTTAAAATTTAATAATTGTATTGTTTACTGATGGAGGATGCAATGGTTGGTTTAAATATTAGCGGTTATAGAATTATTGAAGCAATTGGAAGCGGAGCTTTTGGTCATACATACAAAGCAATTAGAAATGGAGAAATATTTGCTATAAAAATACTAAAACCGGAAGCAATGAGTAATGAAATACAATCAGGAGGTTATAAAAGATTTTATCGTGAAATTAGAAGTTTACAAAAAGTCAAATCAGAATTTGTCGTAAAATATTATGATAGCGGAATATGGGAAGATAAAGGTTTAGAACACTATTATATTGTTATGGAATTTATCGAAGGAATGGACTTTAATAAATTTCTGAAAAATTTCAGAAGTCAACTGCTTTCTGACGAAGATCAAATGAAAAATATTTTTTCAGGTATCTT
>JAHIOG010000398.1 GCA_018895675.1 bacterium | reverse complement strand
TGCCGCCGGCCCCCCTTGTAGTCGTTGGTGGTTTGACCTCCGCTGCTGTCCTCCTGGGATATTCCACTGACAAAGGTAGGTATGGGCTGTGGATGTTCTTCATTCCGCTCTACTCAAGAATCCGAAAGGAGAAAACTCTTGATGACTTCAACCGTGGACAAATTTACCGTACAATCACAGAACATCCAGGTATTCGATACTCGGAGATCGGAGCTAAGGTGGGAATCGGAAATGGGGTCCTCACACATCACCTCAAGGTGCTACAATCTATGGAACATGCTCAATATAGTGTGGTAAGCTGATTCGAAGCTTTATATTTTAACTTTTTTATTTAACCCAATATGGTAGAAAGATTTATTTATTAGGTCTAATGTTAGACCTAATAATGGGAAATCAAACAACAATCCTATATGGCAAGCCAGGTCAATATAAAGTTGCAATACCAAAAGCATTAGCTCAGGCTATTGAACTGAGAAAAGGGGAAAAAGTAGAATGGATATTGGAAGATTGGAAAAATCTGAAATTGAAGAGGCTTGAAAAGATGAATCAATCGTTAGAAGATGAAGGACGGAATAGCGAATGAAGATACCAAATGAGATACTCTCAATAGACCCCGATAATCTCAATCTTGATGATAAAGCGAAAGGTCTCTTTATTTTAATGTTAAACTATATCGAAGAGATGGCTCAAGTAATTCTATATCAACAGAATGAAATACAAAAATTGAAGGATGAAATAAATCGTTTGAAGGGACAAAAAGGAAAACCAATAATATCTCCAAATGTCCCAAAGAAAGAGAATGATGTATTTTCCCCCCAAAAAGTTTCAAAGAAATGGAAGAAAAGGAGTAAGAAAGATCGGATAAAGATAGATAGAACAGAATACAGGAAAGTTGACCGAAGTACATTACCACAAGATGCAAAATTCAAGGGGTATAGACAGGTCACTGTCCAGAACATAAAATTAGAAACAGATAATGTCATGTTCATGATAGAACGTTTTTACTCCCCCAGCCATAACAAAACATTTGAAGCTAAGTTACCGGATTGGGTAGATGGTGAATTTGGATCGGATTTAAAGGCATTTGTGCATCTTCAGTATTATCCCTGCAGAGTTCCAGAAAAGAAGATTTGGAAAATATTACAAGAGGCTGGAATTGTAATCTCTCAAGGTCATATATCCAATATCCTTACCAAAAATAAGAAAGAAAAATTCTCAAAAGAAAAGGATACAATTTTCGAAGTGGGAATGAAATCCTCTGAATATTTTCACATAGATGAAACTGGAGCCAGACATGAAGGAATCCGTCATTATGCTCATGTAATATGCACTGCACTTTTCAGTGTATTTTTCATTACCCGAAGAAAGAATAAAGAAACGGTTAAATGGATTCTTGGGATTGATAGCGATGAAGAATTCGATAAAATCATGATGTCAGATGACGCAAAGCAATTCATGTTTATTGCGGTACTTCATGCTCTTTGTTGGATCCATGAGATAAGGCATTATATTAAAATGAGCCCTTTTATCACATGGCATCGACAAAAGCTTCATGAATTTCTTTCTGAAATTTTGAAATTCTATTATTGTCTTAAAGAATATCGAGATAGACCAAGCGAAGATCAAAAAGCAGTCTTAGAAAACCAGTTCGATACTCTATTCTCAACTAAAACAGGATATGGAGAATTGGATGAACGAATTGCATTGACAAAGAAAAAAAAGGAACGGCTATTGGTTGTATTAGACCACCCAGAGATACCCTTGCACAACAATCCTGCAGAGATAGCCTTAAGGGAATTTGTTATTAAAAAGAAGGTAAGCTATGGAACAAAAAGCGAGGACGGAAGAATAGCATGGGAAAACATGATGACCCTATTGGATACTTGTAGAAAAAATGATGTTAGCTTCTTCGAGTATGTGAAGGATATCTTCTCAGGCCAATATGATATGCCAAGGTTAGCTGATCTTATCGCACAAAAGGCTTCCTCGTAATCCCCAAGTTATTGAGCATGTTCAAATATTATGTAACATAACTTGCTTGCCACGACACTAGTACCTGTCATTTTGGATACTGAAAGTATCCACTCGCAGAAATGAATTCACAGAATGAATTTCAAGAGGGTTTCTTTTAGCGCAGTTTTTCTTTTAAAAAGAAAAGTGCGGGGAAAGGGATATAAACCTCCCACCACCCTGTCAGGACTTGTCAAGAATGGCAGACTCCGATCACGTCACTCATGGTTCTTATCCATGGGTGCTGTGAACCGGGAGGATTCATCATGAACGGGAATGGAATGAACGTAACCGAGAAACTCATTCAACGTCATCTTGTGGAGGGGAGCATGGAGCCGGGGGAGGTTTATAT
>JAHIOG010000037.1 GCA_018895675.1 bacterium | reverse complement strand
CTCTGCCCCGATTCTCGAGCAGGCGGTAAAAGAAATATCGAGTGTCTTGAACTGGCGGATGAGAAAACGTACGTCAATTATTATTTATAATTCTCATAGCGATTTTCAGCAGACCAATGTCACGTTGCAATATATGTACGAAGGCATTCAAGGGTTTACGGAAATATTTAAAAATCGCGCTGTCGTGGCATTTGACGGAAGTAACAATAGTTTTTGGCATTTATTGCGTCACGAACTGGTTCATGTGGTTGTCAATGATATGATTTACGGCGGGAGTATCCAGAGTGTGATCTCCGGACGTGTTCGATTGCGCATCCCGACCTGGGTGAACGAAGGTCTCGCTGAATATATTTCCATGGGCTGGGACACCAATGCCGATATGATTTTGCGAGATATTGCCACCAGCAACGATATTCCAAATATTGAAGAACTGGATTATTATTTAGCCTATAAAGGCGGGCAATCCGTTTACCGCTTTATTGCGGAAAAATATGGCGATCAGAAAATCGGAGAAATCTGGTCGAACATGAAGGGTCGTTCCAGCGCTGAGAAAGGCTTCGAAACCTCTATCGGAATGAATCTGAAAGAGCTGTCGGAATCCTGGCATAAATGGGTGCGTACGGAATACTGGCCGGATGTTGCAGACCGGGATGAATTGGATGATATTGCCATTCGTTTGACCGATCATAAAAAATTGAAAAATTATTTCAATACAGGACCATCCATAAATCCCAATGGAACACAAATCGCCATGATGTCGGATCGCAAGGGGTATGCGGACATTTACCTGATCTCGGTTTCAGATGGAAAAGTTTTAAAAAAGCTGGTAAGCGGACAGCGAACTCCCGATCTGGAAGAATTGAAATGGTTAAATCCTCGTCTTAGCTGGTCGCCGGATGGGAAAAAAATTGTTATGGCTGTCAAGAGCGGTGCAAAAGATGCGTTAATAATTGTTGATACGAAAATAAAGAAGCGAAAAAAATATACATTTGATGAATGTAACGAGCTCTTTTCCGCGGCATGGTCACCCGATGGCAAGCAAATAGCCTTTATCGGTCTGAACAATGATCGCACGGATCTGTACGTGTTTCATTTGAAAAAGAAAAAGTTAACGCGTTTGACAAATGACTGGGCGTCGGATTTCGAACCAAACTGGTCGCCCGATGGTAAAAAAATTGTCTTCGCATCACAACGCAATATCAATAATACTGATATGAATTCTGATGAACTGACGAATTGGTCAACGTCACCTTATAATCAAACAGATCTATATGTTTGTGATGTGAAAACAGGGGAAATCAGTCAGCTGACCGAAACTCCCTGGAACGAGAATTACCCTGCCTGGGCACATACTCAAAATAAGATTATTTATACATCCGATGCTCACGGCATATCAAACCTCTATATTCTCGATCTTGATTCCGGTAGCCACATTGCCGTAACAAATGCTCTAACAGGAGTGTTTCAACCGAGTTTATCACAAGATGATTCCCGACTGGTTTTTGCCGGTTATTCAAATTCCGGTTGGGATGTGTTTACAGTGAGTAATCCGCTATCCATGATAGATGAACCAAAGACAATTAAACCAACTGTATTTGCTAACAGATTGGCAGAAATATGGGATAATCCGGAAGAAAATATTCGTTTTGAGATACCCTCGCCGGAAGATGTTCAGCGATCTTACACTCATAAAGTAGGTGAAGAACAGTCCTATACAAACTATATTTTTGCTCCAAATCATCAGCAATTGCCAAGTCAAGTTCCTGATACTGTTGATACACCTGCTGATACAGTCAGCTATAAAGACGATGAAGGTAAATTCAAAGTTAATCCCTACAAGACCAAATTTACGCTCGATTTGATTGACAGTCAGGCGGGCTACAACACATTCTGGGGATTCCAGGGAACTACGGTTTTTGCCTTTAGCGATGTGCTCGGTGATCATCGCTTTACATTTGGAACAGAGATGTACATCGATCTTGAAAATAGCGATTATTATATGTCTTACCAGTATCTTGCGCGACGCACAAATTTTGGCGTTACCGGATTTCATTCGGCTAACTTTTGGCAAATTAGTATGTTTCAGCTTTATCGATTGAGGAATTACGGGCTTGATTTTTCCGTTTCAAGACCGTTTTCCAGATTTTCACGTGTCGAATTTGCCGCAACCTCTTATAATGTCGAACAGAAATTTATTGATATTCTTACCGGACAAGAAATGGGTGATCCTTTAATGATTCATACAATTCTGCCAAGGGCGGCATTTGTATTCGATAATACGCTATGGGGGTATTTTTATCCAATTGACGGTTGGCGCTGGCGGCTGGATATGATGGTTAGTCCGAAATATGATGAAACCAGCCTGGAATTTCAGAGCGTTCAAGCCGATGTAAGGCGCTATTTTAAGCTAAATCGTGAATATTCTTTTGGGATGCGCCTGACTGCCGGTTTGAGTGAAGGTAGAAATGCTCAGCGTTTTTTTCTTGGTGGAGAGATGAACTGGATCAATCAGCGCTATCGCAGGGGGCATAACATGTCCGATGTGGAAGACATTTACTTTTCAGAGTTTATTACTCCACTACGGGGAGCCCGCTATTATGAACGTGAAGGAACCCGCTATTTTCTGTCCAATATTGAGTTTCGCTATCCCTTCATCAAGTATTTGGCGCTTGGTTGGCCCGTTCCGATGGTTATGGGAGGAATACAGGGGATTACCTTTTTTGACCTGGGTGCGGCATGGTACGGAGATGATTTTCATCCGTTTGGATATGATAAGTATAATGGAACATATCTGGACGATCTCGTGTCCGGTTTTGGATTCGGCACGCGCCTGTTTTTAGGATATTTTTTGTTGAAAATTGATGTTGCCTGGCGTTACGATTTCATTACCGTCACAAAACCGCAGTGGTATTTCTCGCTTGGGCTGGATTTTTAAATCTTTTGCACTGTAATTTATAGAAAAGCAACGAATTTTAATTTCAGGATACCGACTATTTCACTAATTTAGGGGGTGTGATAAGATAACCTTTAGGGGGTGAGAAGAAATAAAATGGATTTTTGTATTATTCTAAGTTCAATAAAAATATTATGAATATAATTCTGTAAATGGTAATTAGTTTTTTCTCACCCCCTGAACATTATTAATATTGTAAATTCATAAATAACACAATGATAATTCACCATGAATGACAACTTGATTCTATCACACCCCCTTAGCAAGCCGGGCAGTGTGCTTTGCTTCACGTCCGAATTGAATTTCATAATTTGAGCTGCGTGTGATAAAATATTTACAGTTTTTATTATTGTGTCTGATTTGGGGAACCACTTTTGCCGCTATAAAAATTGGTTCACCTTCTACTCCACCGATGGCAGGGCTTGCCCTGCGATATGGTTTCGCAATGCTTGTTTTATTTCCTGTTGTCGGACTGACACGACGTAAAATATGTTTTGATAAATCCTCTCTGAAAATGTACGGCGTTGTCGGATTCTATAGCATGGGACTTAGTTACCTCTGTACATACTGGGCGATGCAATTTATTCCAAGCAGTCTGTCAGCCATTCTGTGGGCGACGTTTCCCCTGTTTGTAGGTCTGTTTGCCCATCACATGGTTCCACTTGAAAAACTAAATGCTCGCCGATTAATTTCGATTTTTATCGCGATTATCGGAGTATTTATGATTTTAACCGATCAACAGCTGGTTTTTAATATTGAAGTGCTTCTGGGCTGCCTGGTAGTTTTACTGGGTGTCGTCATGGCATCCTATCCGAATGTCTATATAAAGGCAAAAGCGAAGGATTATGATCCAATGGCGCTGACTGCCATGTCCGTTTTGATTGGTGCTTTAATTCACCTGGCGGGTGCGATATTAACCGGGCAATTTGCGGATATGTCCTGGTCGGCGCAAAATATCGGCGCAGCTGCGTATTTAGGCGTTTTTGGTTCTGCTACTGCGTTTTTTTTATATTTTTCACTGTTACGTAAAATTGAAGTAGTGAAATTATCTTTTATTACTTTCTTGACGCCGATTATAGCGACTCTGATCGGGTTGACTTTTTTACATGAAGCCGTAACTTTAATAGAGATATTCGGCATCGGGTTCATTTTTGGCGGTCTGTTCTTATATGATTTTAAAAAATATTACCGGCATGTAAAACGTCTGAAAACATTTTCGCGGAAAGCTGTATGACGAATAAAATCAAAACAATATTTACCTGTAATGAATGTGGCAGTTCGCAGCCCAAGTGGACCGGTAAATGTCCTGAGTGCGGCACTTGGAACACCATGGTTGAAGAGAAGATTTCAAAAAAGGCCTTTAAAAGCGTTGGCACTGCAAAGCGTGAATTACAAGCGCTTAATCAACCGGTTGCGCGTTCCACTGAGCGGTTTGCAACCGGAGTGGATGAATTCGACCGTGTACTGGGCGGCGGATTTGTGAATGGTATGGTCGTTTTATTGGCAGGAGAGCCAGGTATTGGAAAGTCCACTCTGGTATTACAGGTCTTAGCTAATCTTAAAGGTGATCGGTTCTTATATTTTTCGGGGGAAGAGTCCGAGGAACAAATCTCCCTCCGTGCCAACCGGATGAGAATCAGTGATTCCCGCATTTTGGTTGCATGTGAAAATAATTTAGAAAATATTTTGTATCATGTGGAAACCCAGAAACCGGCGGTCGTAGTAATTGATTCAGTCCAGACGGTTTATTCCGATGCTTATGATAATGTGCCGGGCAGCGTCACCCAGGTGCGGGAGTGTGCGGGCACAATTTTACGAAAAGCCAAGGAGCAGAATTTTATCGCTGTTTTTATCGGTCATATTACCAAAGACGGAATGATTGCGGGCCCGAAGGTTTTAGAGCATATTGTTGACACTGTTTTGTATCTGGAAGGTGGCAAGACCAATTTTTACCGGACGCTCCGCTCAATGAAAAATCGTTTTGGATCGACAAACGAAGTCGGTCTTTTTACAATGAAAGATATTGGATTAGTACCCGTAGAAAATCCATCGGAATTTTTTCTTGCAGAGCGGAAGAAACATGTTGCCGGTTCGGCGGTTGCCGTCAGTATGGAAGGAACCCGTCCATTTTTAATTGAAGTGCAGGCGCTGGTTACCCAAAGCTCTTATGGGAATCCACAACGCACCGCCAACGGGATCGATCACCGGCGTTTGGCAATGCTGGTCGCCGTGCTGGAAAAACGGTCGGGATTGCCCATGCGGTTGCAGGATATTTTTGTGAATCTGGTAGGCGGGCTGCGAATTGATGAAACAGCCATCAACCTGGGAGTGTTGGTTGCCCTGGCATCCAGTTTCAAAGATATTCCACTCGAACCGTCCGCGGTATTTATTGGCGAAGTTGGGCTTGTCGGCGAGATCAGGTCGGTGCCTTTTATAGAACAGCGTGTAAAAGAAGCCCTGAAATTTGGATTTAAACCGGTCTATCTTCCTCGCGCGAATTTAAAACAACTGATAGGATTGAAGGCTGATCAGATAATTGATGTAGATTCCATCAATCAGCTTTTCGATAAAATCTTCTGAAAATGACAGAAAATTCCACAAATAATAATAACCAGACCCACGGAAAAATGAAATTTCGTATTTTAGCCAAAGATACGGAATCCCTGGCGCGAGCCTGCCGTTATGAGATTGAGCACGGCCTAGTTGAGACGCCGATTTTTATGCCGGTTGGAACTCACGGTGTGGTCAAGACATTGACTCCGGCAGAATTAAATGACTGCAAAGCGCAGATAATTCTTGGAAATACATATCATCTTTATCTGCGACCGGGGCTCGAGGTTATTGAAGCAGCCGGAGGACTGCATAAATTTATTAACTGGTCAAAACCGATCCTGACCGACAGCGGCGGTTTCCAGGTATTCAGTCTGGCGCATCTCGGGAAAATGACGGAAAATGATATTACTTTCCGTTCTCATATTGATGGCTCACAGCATAAACTGTCTCCCGAAATTTCTATGGAGATCCAGAATAGTCTTGGTACCGATATCGCAATGGCGTTGGATGAGTGCACACCCTTTCCTTGTGATTATGACTATGCGGCTAAATCGCTGGAAAGGACTCATCGTTGGGAACAGCGTTCCCGTGAACATTTCGAAAAGCTGATGCCTCGCTATGGACACCGGCAGTTTTTATTTGGCATTGTCCAGGGCAGTGTATATCCGGACTTGCGAACTAAGAGTGTGGAAATATTGACAAAACTGGATTTTGATGGCTATGCGGTGGGAGGTCTGGCGGTAGGAGAGCCCAAGGAAAAGATGTTCGAATTGCTCTCATTGGTCAGTCCCTTACTTCCGGAGCAGAAGCCACGCTATTTGATGGGCGTTGGTAAACCGGAGGATATCATCCGGAGCATTGAGCTGGGAATCGATATGTTCGATTGTGTGCTGCCTACCAGAAATGCACGGAATGGCACGCTGTATACCCGGAATGGTCGGATTATCCTTAAACAATCACGTTATAAGATGGATTTTAATCCGCCCGATAAATCATGCAGTTGCTATACCTGTCGAAATTTTTCACGCGCCTATTTGCGTCATCTGTATTTGAACGGTGAAATGACCGGACTTCGGCTGAATACATTGCATAATATTCACTTCTTTCTGGGAGTAGTGGGCCGGGCGAGAGACGCTATTAGTTCAGGAAAATTTTCAAAGTGGAAACAAGACTTTTTTTCTTTATATCCGATTGAAGATGATCACTGGGAAGAGAATACCAAACGGCGGAAAGAACGTCGCAGGAAACATCTTCATGAGAATCAACATTTAAGCGAGTAGATTATTAAAGAATTAATCAGACTATGAATAAAAATGTCTCGACGCCGCCTGAATCAATGAAATCACTATCGATGGAAGAGTTGAATATTCGAATAATAAATATTAAAAAGCACTTGGATAAACGGCTGTTGATTCTTGGTCATCACTATCAAACCGACGACGTGATCCGGTATGCCGATGTACGTGGTGATTCCTTTGCCCTGGCAAAAATTGCATCGCAGACCGATGCTGAATATATTGTGTTTTGTGGAGTGCATTTTATGGCAGAGACCGCTGATATAGTTACTTCTGCAAATCAAAGCGTGTTTATTCCTGACGTAACTGCCGGCTGTTTTCTTGCCGATTGCGCCCGAAGCGATGATGTGGAGGATGCCTGGAAAGAGATCCGTTCGGCGGGCTCTTTTCGTACGATTCCTATCACCTATGTGAATTCCAGCGCGGAGTTAAAAGCCTTTTGCGGCAGGAATGGAGGTCTCGTATGTACTTCTTCCAATGCCGGAGCCGCGATTGATTGGGCATTTGAGCGTGGGCAAAAGGTATTTTTCTTTCCCGATCAGCATTTAGGACGGAATACGGCTTTTAATATGGGAATTCCGCTAAATGAAATGATACTATGGGATCCTGAGGAACCGATGGGAGGAAATTCTGTTGAGGCGATACGTAATGCCCGTGTAATTCTCTGGGATGGGTTTTGTATCGTACACCTGGAATTTAATGCAGAATATGTGGATAGTTTACGGAAGCAGTGCCCGTCGGTGAATGTCATAGTGCACCCGGAATGTAATTTTAAAGTCGCGCAGACCGCCGATTATATGGGCAGCACTGCATATATTATTAAAATGGTCGAACAGAGTCCGGCTGGCAGCCACTGGGCGGTTGCGACTGAAAAGAATCTTGTGAACCGCCTTAAAAAACAGCACCCGGATAAGCGCATTGAAATACTGCAATCATTTGAACCGTACTGTAAATCTATGGCACAAATAACGGTGCTGAATTTAGCGCATCAACTGGAGCAACTGTCACAAGGAAATCTGGTAAACCAGGTAATCGTTGATAAAAGATATCGTAAAGAAGCGTTGACTGCGTTGAATCGCATGTTGGAGTTAAAAATATGAAATCATCTGATAGAATTATCAAAACGGATGTATTGGTTATTGGAGCCGGTTTGGCGGGTTGTTCCGCCGCCTATGCCGCTGCTCAGCAGGGATTAAGTGTAATTTTGATAACTTCGGAAAATGAATTTACGGAATCCTCATCCTTTTATGCCCAGGGTGGTATTATCTATAAAGCATCAGATGATTCGGAAGCCAGTTTTGTAGAAGATTTTCAACGGACAGGCGTCGGTATTGTCAATGAAGATGCCGTTCGCCAGGTCTATCGGTGCGGGACAGAATTTATTGATGAGATCCTCGGCAAAAAACTATGTGTTCCCTTTAATAGAAGTGAAGATAATTCCCTGAATTTAATCAGGGAAGGCTCTCACTCAAAAGCCCGGATTGCATTTGTCAAAGATCATACCGGTCAATCGATCCAGGAAGTTTTTTATCAAAAAATCAAAGATGTTGATAATATCAATATCATTACCGAGGCAACCAGTGTCGATTTGATAACTCTCGCCCATCATTCTCTAAATCCCTTGCACATCTATGAGCCCAGCACTTGTGTCGGTGCATACGTGTTATTTCAAAAAGAGAACCGGGTATATCCGGTTTTGGCAAAGCAAACAATTCTGGCGACCGGCGGACTCGGAAGTTTATATCTGCATACATCGAACCCATCCCATGTTCGCGGCGATGGATATGCCATGGCGTATCGCGCGGGCGCCCGTATCATGAATATGGAATATGTGCAATTTCATCCGACGACGCTTTTTTCAACAAATGAGGAACGGTTTTTAATTTCTGAAGCCCTTCGTGGAGAAGGCGCTGTGTTACGTAACAAATCGGGTGAAGATTTTATGAAACGCTATCATGAGATGGGTTCCCTGGCTCCTCGTGATGTTGTGTCCCGCAGTATCAATGCCGAAATGAATGAAACCGGACGCCAGTATGTGTATCTCGATATTACTCAACGTAATGGTGAGTGGATAAAACAGCGTTTTCCGAAAATTTATCAAAAATGCCTTGAAGTCAGGGTAGATATCACTTCCGAAGGCATTCCGGTTGTTCCGGCTGCACATTATGAATGCGGCGGTGTTGCCACGGATATGAAAGCCAATACGACAATCCGGTGCTTAAAAGCGGTCGGAGAGGTTGCCTGTACCGGTTTGCACGGCGCCAACCGGCTTGCCAGCAGCTCCCTGCTTGAATGCCTTGTCTTCGGCACAATCGCCGGACGGGATGCGGCGGAGCAAATCAGAACCCGGAAAGTGATCATGCCCGGTGTCGCCGATTGGAAACAGGAAACGGAACCGATTGACCCGGATCTGATTCGTCAGGATCGTTCTACGATCAGGCAAACCATGTGGAACTATGTGGGTATTATTCGAACAAAGAAAAAATTAGAGCGTGCTTTTGGGATTTTATGGCAATTGAATGAAGATATCCAAAAATTTTATGCTCACAGCGAGCTGAGTGATGACCTGATCGGGTTGCGAAATGCCGTCACAACATCATTGTTGGTTCTTCATGCCGCTAAACTTAACAAAGAGAGCCGGGGTTGCCATTACCGCACGGATTGATTAAACTAAACGTTAATTTGAAATTGGAGGTTTTGTGAACACTTTACTTTATGCCGGAGCAATGGGTGGGGGCGCTGCCCAGCAGTCAAACCCCATTATGTCTCTGTTACCCTTTTTACTGATTATTGTTGTTATGTATTTTCTGATGATTCGACCGCAGTCTAAGAAACAGAAAGAAAAACAGAAAATGTTGCAGGAACTTCGTCAAGGCGATGAAGTATTGACTATCGGTGGAGTTTACGGAAGAATCGAAGGATTCCGCGAAAAAGAAAATATCCTGATAGTTAAAATTGCCAAAGATGTTAAGATCCATGTAGCCCGATCGGCGATTGCTGAAAAAATAGTGGATAAATCAGTCGTAAAATAATATGAAATTGCTTGATATCTACGTTTACGGTAGTCCATTACTCAAACGGAAAACCCGCAAAGTTGCCCAACTACCCGATAATTTTCCGCAATTCCTGGAACGCATGTATGCCACCATGTATGATGACGACGGAATCGGTCTGTCCGCCAATCAGGTTGGTGTGGATTTACGTTTTTTTATCGTGGATTTTTCATTACATGATAAAAATATGAGGAAAGAAGTATTTATAAATCCGGTGATTATCCAGAGAGAAGGTGAAGATGTTCTCGAAGAAGGATGTCTGAGTGTTCCGGAAATTCGCGAAACAGTGACCCGTGAATGGAAAATCAAAGTTCGTTTTGAAAACGTTCAGCGAGAGGTAATAGAAAAAGAATTTGAAGGCTATTTAGCGAGAGTAATTCAACATGAGATTGATCATTTGAATGGCGTGCTGTTTGTGGAGCGGATCAGTCCGTTGAAACGCAGCTTTATCGAATCAAAACTCGAGAAAATTGCCGAAAAGGGAAAAACCCAGACAGAACCTATTAGTATCTGAACTGAGCCCATAAACATATTTGCTTTATGGGCTTATAATCACAACATTTATTTTATAAAGGGTATTGATTTGAAATACATATTAAAGGCAATTGTACTTGTATTGTTAGTGTCATATTTCATTTT
>JAHIOG010000397.1 GCA_018895675.1 bacterium | reverse complement strand
GAAAACTAACGTCTATGCTTTCTGAATTGACATTTGTTGTAAAGGAAAAGGATAATGGTAAAAACCGTTACAGGCTTAAGAATTCAGAGCTTGTCCAAACAAATTTATTTGATTCGCAGGATATCTAATCCCCACTATATCTTACGGCAAACCACCATCGGTGAGTATTTTCGTTAAAAGGGAGTATAATTTCAAATATCATCCATGCTTCATTGCATTACGCAGGACAAGAATATCAAATGTCTAATATCAGTCGGAACGGTTCGGTAAATAAGAATATGAGGTTCGGTGGTATACAGATAGCGCTGATAAATAAAGAATAATAGAAAAAAGGTAATTGCCACATCGTGATTTTATTCATTTTGGTATTGAATATCTGATTATGAATGATTATTATACAGGCATATGAAAGCAGGAACCGATTATGTGCCGATAATTTTGTCTTTAGCGAAACTTTCAGGTTTATTTATCTTGAAGCATTTCGGAAAAGTTTGCCTATACGGAAACTTGTCCGTCCTTAGACAAACCTTAAAATGGTGTAAAAAAAGGGAAATGAACATATGTTCTATAAAAGTAGGAGGATGTCATGAGTAAAAGAGGTGCAGATAATATTGATAATAATATCGAAGATAAACCTACATTATTAAAGGCAATCGAAATTATTCTCGCAGATCCTGCAGATATATTGAGAGCAACACAAAATTTACACGAAAAATTTAAGAAGAGATATGACCAAGATAAAACGGAAGACGAGATTGCCGATTTAGTAATTGAAAAAATAATTTCAAATTATTCATATTATTCTGCTTTTGTCGGAGGTGCAACAGCATTAACAGGAATCGTCCCAGGATTAGGAACGTTAATATCAGCATTTGGTGGTGCGACTGCTGATGCTGCTTTATCTATGAAATATCAAATAGAAATGACTATGGCTATTGCAGTTGTGTATGGGCATAATATCACTAATGAAGAAGAAAAAAAGGTTTGTTTAATAGTCGCAGGTCTTGGTGCAATTAATCAAGCAGCAAAGAAAGGAGGTAAGACTGTTACTACAAAAGCATTTACTAAAATGACACAACAATATTTAAAAGGTGCAACATTACAAGCAGTTAAACAAATATTTAAAAAAGTTGGCATAACATTTACAAGAAAAGCTGCTGAAAAAGCTATACCTTTTGGTATCGGTGTTATTATTGGATTTAGTGCAAATAAAGGACTTACATGGTATGTAGGGACGAAAGCTAAAGATTTCTTTAAGTATTATTAAAAGCCTCAACCGCCGTAGCGAACACCGAGAGCTATTCGATGGATTTGAAGGCTGAGGAGTTTTTGAAAGAATTGAGAACAAATAAAAAGATTGTGGTTTTACGTTCGGCGTCGCTGAGCGTTGCCCTAGGTGGGTGTGCCAGTTTAGTCTAACTCAAATAAGTGGAGGTTGACATGGCTTATAAAGAAGATTCTGATCTTGAATTTCTACAAGATTGCAGTCAAGAGGATTTGGATATTCTTGTTGACATTTTGACAAAAAGCAAAGAAGGAAGCAGCAGAATAACAGAAGAGCTTACTATAACAGATGAATATAAAGAGCATTATCCAAATCATAATAAATACTGGAATTTGATTGCAGCAGAGGTGCAGTGTTATGGAGCTAACTCAATTGCAACTATTTTTAGAGCCGGTGTAGGAGTACTATACAAGGAAATTCTAAACGATGTATGTGACAGAATGAAAGTTAATTATAACAAGTCAAGCAATATTGATATAATTGAGACGAACCTTCTTATGAAGGTATTAGTAGATTCACTAGAAAATATGGATCCAGAGCAATTGAAGGAACTCGTCAGGACATTGGATCTGAAAACAACCAATCTTACTAAACAAGGTGTAACAGCAGCTCTCCAAGCAACCATAAAATTTAGTGGATTTGCGGTATACAAAACAGCTGCAATTATTGCAAATGCCGTAGCTAAGGCCATTCTTGGACGGGGATTAACATTTGCCGCAAACGCTTCACTAATGAAAGGAATTTCTTTTTTTGCTGGTCCTGTAGGATGGGTTATAACAGGTCTTTGGACAATACTTGATATTGCTGGTCCGGCTTATAGAATAACTATACCGTCTGTAGTACAAATAGCATATATGAGAGCAAAACTTAAGTACGGGGATCGCACCTAACGAATCTTTTATAAAAAGTAAAGCCAAGAACATATTTCACCGTAACCCCAAGTTTTTGACTTTAAAGGCGCCATAAAGACGGTTGAAATTTTACTAATGTCGCGCTGCTTGTTTTCATAGATGATATTTCAAGTTTGAAAAGCCATCTTCGCCTCAGCGGAGGTCTCTGGTGAGACACCCGACGCCATCATTGAATCCCGAATTTTACATAGACTGTTGCCATGCCGCAATTTGCGGTTTAGTTTTCAAAGCATGTCGGAAACACAGAGATTCCAGTCTTTCACCTTCCCCGTATCTCGTTAACAATATAAGAGAAGATATTGCGACAGACCATAATATAGACTATATTTAGTCGGTATATATGGAGATTGAAAAATGAAACCAAGTGAAGACGTAAAATCTATTAGCTACCTTAAAGCGCACGCATCGGAAATTATAAGGGATATTACCAATACTCACAAAACTCTGATTATTACTCAGAACGGCGAAGCAAAAGCTATTCTGCAAGATATTAAAAAATATGAACAGATCCAGGATAGTTTGGCGCTTCTAAAAATACTTGCCCTGAGTAGTAAAAGTCTAAAAGATAAGGATTATAAACCCGCCTCCGAATCCTTTGGTTCTATCCGTAATCGGATTAAACAAAGCAATATCTGATGAAATATAACGTTTATATTATTTCAGATGCTGCAGAGGATATTTTCAGTGTCTATAAATATGTCGCAATTAATGATTCAGTACAAAAAGCAGACACATTACTCGAAAATATAGAAGAAAAAATATCCAATTTATCTGGTATGGCAAATCGCGGACATACACCACCGGAATTGGAACGTATCGGTATTTACGAATATCGAGAGGTACATTATAAGCCCTACAGAATAATCTATCAGATAATCGAATCAGATGTATATGTTCATTGTGTTTTAGATGGACGCAGAGAATTAGAGGATTTGCTCCAGGAAAGATTGCTGCGCTAATTATCAGCTGCTAACAAATCTCCTTTGTACATGATCGTCCCGATTCACCGGAAGAAGCAATACGAGTATCCGGCATTTAGACAGACAGATCGCCACGGCGTTCATGCCTCACGATGACTTGCAGGGCATCACAGCCAAACAACCACTCCAACACTCCAATACTCCTCCGAAGGAGTTGTGCCCCTATATGTAATTTTTGTGTCTTTGTGCCTTCGCGGTTACAGATATTTTTCTACTTCCGTCCGGGCGTCCACCCATTTTTTTCTGAATAACACCTTTCCGATCAATCAGGAAAGTAGTAGGAATACCCTTTGCCATATTTAACTGTCAATTCACTTGACAATACATACGTCAATGGCGTATATTATTTTATGAAGTTTATTGAAACACCAATTTTTACCCGAAGAATAAAATCGCTCTTGAATGACGAAGAATATAGAAACCTGCAGAATTATCTTCTTGCATTTCCGGAATCTGGAAAAATAATAAATTCAATAGTTACGAAGGAATTCAAATGAAAGAAGAATTATTTATCGAAGATTCCCTTTGGGACAGGAATTACTCGAAAGTATAAAACAGGGTTCAAAAATAATGCGTGCTGAAATGGAGCCGGGTCGTTCATTTCAGATTGAACAATCCGATGTAAAACTTATTAGAGAAAAATATGGTTTATCCCAGGATAAATTTGCAAAACTGTTAGGAATAAGCACTTCCACACTGCGAAACTGGGAACAAGGAAGAAGAAAACCGGAAGGTTCTGCAAGGGTTTTACTGCGGATTGCATTGAAGCACCCGGAAGCCGTTTTAGATACGGTGCGGTAAATCTATTATTTACCCTACTACTTCATTTGTCGAAGACATCCCCTCGGGATAAGATTTTTTGTAACTCAGCCGCAAACATGTCAGGTTTTATAATTTCCTTTTGGCATCAACCCAACCTTCAGAAGGTTGTATCAAGCATCCTGACCAGTCTATAAATCTTGCTATTAAACCTTCTGAAGGTTTCTGACCCCGAAGCGGAATTATAAACATTAACCACTCAATTTATTGAGTGGATTTGATGCTCCCGGTAACACAAACCGACTTTAGTCGGTGAGTACACCGACTAAAGTCAGGACGACAGGTAGAAGCCATTCTATCCCATCGAATAAATTCGATGGTTAATGTTTTTCTGCAGCCGAGCTAAATTCCGTTGTAGGGTTTGTTTCAAACTCACCCCTAACCTAAATAATTCGTATGTCTTAGGTATGCCGATTTCCCCTCTCTTACAAGTTGCAAATCCGGTCACTAACGGGAGAAGGGATCAAGGGGTGAGTTACCACTTCAGTGGTTTCCTCTTTTAAAAGCAACGGAAGCAACAGATTCTCTTCGATTTTGTTGCTTTTGTTATTTTCTTGCAATGAGCTCATGAAGCATCCCGCTGGTAGTGTTAATCACCAAAAAGACCCAATTGACTCCCATTTTTTTCTCTTTTCTTTTCGGCAATCTCCCTGTTAATTTCAGCTCTTCGCTCTTTTCTCTTTTTTATTTTTTCCTCTTCTACTCTTCTCTTTTCATCAGCAAATTCCTGTAATTCTCCGGCTTCCTCACCATCGACAAATTCAAAAATAAATTCTCGATTGTCTATCATACTTTTTGGGATAATAAAACCTTCCGGCGTTTGATAAAAAGTGAACGAATCAGATATTTCTTTACTGCAATAGCCCTCTGCGCCGATGTTCAAGTTACAGGTTTTTTCGATTTGAGTTGCTTTAGTGCCAATAGTTGACTTCTTTGTTCCAAAATAATTACAAATTGTATCAACGGTAATATAATTTTCATTTTGCTTATCAAATAAAAAATTCAGGCGAGCAACAACATAAATAACAGATGCGGCCCAAATCTCTTTTTCCCCTCGAACAATATTTATTATTCTTTTTCTACCGAGTTTCTCACCTAACTTGACAGCCTACCCTTCCAATTCCGGCGTCAAATGCTCCCCACAAAAAGAACGCATCATTTCATTAATTTTAGCTACTCTTTCTGCTTTGTCATTTTTCTCTTTTGAAAATTTATTCATATCAATTTCTTCCTTTTTATGTAACTCAGCCACTAAGTCACTAAGTTCACCAAAATTATAGAATATATCTTTTCTTTGATATTTTAATCCTCGTTTAGATAGTTACGGATAGTCCGTCCCGGAGCAGAGCCCCGGAATGAGAATGATGACAGAAACATATTTCACCCCGTTGGATACAATTTAACATCTTTTCAAAAATAGTTATAAGTCCATTAAAATATTACATCTCGTAAAAAAACAACTATCCAACGGGGTGAATAAACCTTTTTCGGCGAAGCGATCCCTTTCGGGACAAGCAAACCAGGTCTTAACTTCTTATGGATTGTATATGCATCATCTACAATTTCTTTAGCAATGGATTCTTCCTTTGTGCCTTGGCGTCTTTGTGGCTGAGTAATTATCTTTTTATTTAATCAGAAATATATTTATCAATCTCCTTCATAAATATCCGCTCCGTCCGGGCGCCGACCCATTTCTTCTGAATAACGCCTTTCCGATCAATCAGGAAAGTAGTCGGAATACCCCTGATGCCGCCATATTTAACTGTTAAATCTTTGAGATATTTTTCATCTCCTGTCAGAATTGTATAGTTTACTGAGTTATTCTTTACAAAGGATCGGATTTTTGTTGCATTGCCGGAGGATAATGTAATACCAATAATTTCCAGTCCGTCTTTTTGATGTTTATCGTACATCTTGATAAAATCCGGTATTTCAGCTTTACAGGGACCACACCAGGTAGCCCAGAAATTGAGCATGATAACCTTATCTTTGAATTGATTCAGCGTGACCTCTTCACCTATCAGGTTGATCAGAGAAAAGTCCGCCGCTTTCGTCCCGATCTCACCGGTAGGTTGTTTATTCTGAGCACAGGCAAAATTCCAGAACATCATGACGAAAAGCGCTGTGACAAGCGGTAAATATTTATTTCTCATTTGTAACTCCTTCTTGACAATTTTCTAATTAGCCTTGAAACAACATTTTATTCATTTTGACGATGAAAGGTTCCGGCTTTTCAAAACCGAGAGTCCTTAGCGCGGTGATCTCCCGCCCCTTTCGATCAATAAATAAAATTGTCGGAACGCCTTTTATATTAAACAGCTTTTTTAATTGAATAACTTCCGGTGAGGCAGACGACGTCAGATCCACTTTTAACAGATGAAATTGCCCTGCAAGACTGATGACGCCCGGATCGGTAAAGGTAAGTTTATCCATTTCCTTACAGGGAATACACCAGTCGGCATAAAAATCAATAATAACCGGCTTACCGGAAGTGACAGCTGATACATAGACATCTTGCTGATAGGGTTGCCAGGCCATCTCTTCGGCGGGAGCGCCAGCGGGCTTCAGAAACCAGGTTCCCAGAATAATGGCGACTATCGCGACAATTCTTTTGAAAAATGTAAAACCTCTGGCATTTTCACCGGATTTATTAAAGAGTAAAAGGTAAATACCGGAACCGACCATATATAGCGGGAACAGATAGATGTAAATATATTCCGGGATTAGAGGATGAACAAAATAGAGCGCCATACCAACGAGTATAAGGCCAAAAATAATCCGGACGCCGACCATCCATCCGCCGGATTGCGGCAGGCTGTCGATCTTACTGGAAAAGAACGCCAGGAAAATAAACGGCAGTCCCAATCCCATGGAAAGCGTAAAGAACATGCTGAATCCTATGAACGGATTTCCCGTGCTGGCAACATAGGTCAGTAATCCGATCACAAAAGGTCCGATACAGGGCGCCGCTACAATTCCCATAGTTAAACCCATCACCAGCGCGCCGAGATAACCTGTCCGGCTACCACCGCCGAGATTCATCAGGAAGGACGGCACTCCAAACTCATAAACTCCGAACATGCTTAGCGACAATGTAATTAAAATTCCCGCTATGGCTATCAATACGATCGGGTTTGTCATGAAAGCGCCCAATAAGCCACCTGTCAGCGCCGCCAGTGTTCCCAGCGCCGAATTAACGATGGCAATTCCCAGAACGTACAGAATTGCCAGCAGAAGGCGCTTTCCTGATTTGCCGGCGGTTTGTCCACCGAAATAACTCACGGTAATCGGAATCAACGGGTAAACACAGGGCGTCAGATTCAATCCAAGTCCACCAAGAAAGATCAATAAAAAAGTGACTAAATTTCCCTTACGGGCAAATGAATCGGTAACGTCAAAGGTATCCGAGGATGCTTCCGCTGGAATATCAATATTTTCAAAATAAGGTTCATTCTGAAAAATTACCGGTTCAGAATCGGCTAATATCGGGATTTCCAGCGAAAACGCCGTTTCCCGAGGCGGCAAACAAACCTGGTCATTACATCCTTGATAATATAATCCGCCGCTTATCTCGACAGAGCCCGAAGCATCCGGAGACAATTTTCCGGTTATAATAATCACTATTTCGCCTTCGTAAACCGCCAGGGCTTCGTCAAAAAAGGCAAAGGTTTTCATCGTATGGGGCGGATAGTGAATGTCCGTGATTTCGTAATATTCGGATTCCGGTACCCGCAACTCGGTAGCAATAACAAATTCATCTTCGGGGATTGCGGAATTAATATGCCAGGGATCCTCTAATTTTACAACAATAGCAGCATGTAAGTCTTGACCTTTATAGGCTCCATTTGTGGACAGATAAGTTTTAATTTTCAGAATTGAATTGGTATTTTGAGCAAAAGTAAAATGTGTAAATACGAAAAGAATTGACAGTAATGCTATGGGGGTGTAATAGAATAACATTTTCAATTTGTAAATATAACCCACTGTTAATAAGCGATTATAGTGATATAAATTCATAGTTTATTTTATTACACCCCCTAAACATCTATTTTTCGTTTTACTCTCCAATGGCTCATTATAGCATACGGATGACACTAATCCGCCGACTGGCGGACTGATTGTCGCGGATTTTTTCATTATTTATTATAGTAACTTTGTTTCATTCACTACTCTAAATTGTAAATATTTATCAAAAACAAATGAACTATCTAAGTGGATTCGTATTCTATTCCTTATTATATTGATAATTGATGAAAAGTTGCTCCACATATTTTGAGACGATACTGGATACTGGTTGCTTGATACTGGATAGAAAAAAAACAAGTATCCAATATCCAGTATCTTTTTTGATTTGTGAATAAATTTAATGATGATCATTTTCTTTGCAAAAAAGCAAGATATTAACTTTTAAGAGACTAATTAAACAAACCCATTTGTGTTTTTTCTTTGATTTCCTTTGCCTTCTTTTTAAGAACACGGTTGACTTCTTTACTTTTCCCAAGCCTTTTCCATATAGCGACAGCCTTATCGAATTCCTTCATTCCTTCATACACCCTGGCTATCCCCCGCTCATCACCTACCTTCTTGTAACAGCGAATAGAATCTTCGTAAATTTTCCCTTCGCGATAGTCTTTTGCTGCTGATTTGTAATCACTTGCGCCTTCATAAATCTGCGCTGCTAACCTGAAGTTGCCGTATTGCCTACATGTTCTTGTTGCCGCTTCTATTTCATTCTTATCCTTCAGATAATTCACTGCCTTTTGATAGTGTCGTTTGCTCTCGACAAACAGTTTATAGTTCCATTCTGTGACATTGAGTTTTTCTACTAAATTTTCATATTGATTGGGATTATGTAGAAATAGATAGCATGCAAGGAGGGATTCATCTTTTTCTTGCTCTGCCTTTCGCTCTATTTCCTTTATGAAAGATTTGTAAATACCTGTCCTTGAGCCTTTCTTAAAGTTTCTGGATTTAAGAATTTCTAATATGGTATTATAATGCTTTGACTCCAGGGTCAGATCAAAGAAAGATTTGGGATAATTTTCATCAATGAAATAATAAGAAAAGCGAGAAAGAAACCAGTCTAATTGGTTCAGTGATTCCTGGTCTTTCTGTCTTTTTAATAGAATTCTAAAAAGCCTGGCAATAACATCAATGTCCTCCCTGTCTTTTCCGAACCATCCCCGACGGTAATCATATTTTGAAACAAGAAATCGCATGAAATCAGTAGAAATTGCTATATTATTTTTCTTATCCAAATAGTTGATTGCAGAATCAACCATGTTATTATTCAGGAAATAGGCAAGAGCTTCCTCATCCCTGTCGAGTTTCAGATATGCATCATATATTCGATAAGGATAATTAACCGCTTTATACCTTACCAGCGCCCTGTCATAGGAACCATCCTTAAAGAAGGATTCTGCCTCCTTAAATAATTTATCTGCTTGTGTTTTATTATATTTTTCATAATAAATATAGCGCTTCAGGATTGTTGCTACTCTTTCCCATTTATCTATCGCATCGGTCTTTTCATATTCCAGTGCAGCCCCGTAGTAATCGTTAAGCTTGAGGGAGCATTCAGCTGCCCTTTCGTGATTCTTAATTATCCTGAACTCATCAAGGGCAGCTCTGTATAGTCTTTTTTGAAAAAAGATTGATGCAGATCTATCATGCATAGATAGCGCTGAAAAACGGATAGCTGACTTTAATTTTGATCGTCTGGTACTATATTTTTCTGCTTCCTCAACAAGCATTTTTCTGTTTTCATCAGAGAGCCGGGTGAAATTCCTGAAATAGCTAATTGCTCTATCTATATCTTTATCCTTTTCATACAGAAGCGCAGCGTTGTAGTAGTCCTTAAGTTTTTCATAGCACGAGAGAAGTTTTTCTTTGTTTTTCAATTTTTTATATAGTCGTACGGCTTTTATAAAATTCCCCGATTTATAGAAAAGGTCCGCTGATTTATCGAATAGCCTTTCCCTGTTGTAGCATGATGCTGCTAATTCATAATTATGTACCTTTTCAAACTCTTCTGCAGCTTTTATATATTGCCTCCTGGAATAGTAGTACTCTGCAATCTTTAGGTTATTACCCGCTTTCTTCCAATTCTCCAGTGCCTTTCCGGCATCTTTTAATCTTAACCACTCTTCTGCTGCCTTATCGTACTCTCCATTTTGTTCATACAGGCTAATCCTACAAATCCTTGCACGGTTATTATTTTTCAGTTTTGCCCATAGAGTGAGCGCTCGATCAAAAATACCTGCGTCCTGGTAATTTTCAGCAGCCTCCTGGTTAAACCCGTGTTTTTCGAAAAGTTCTGCAGCCGTGCTGAACTGCTTTTTTTCTTCAAAGATAAATGCCCTTGCAATCTCTGTCCTGGCAATGTTTCCTGAATTCTTATAACATTCTGCTGCTGCCGGATAGTATTCTCGCCGGAAAAAGTAGTCCCCTTGTTTCTCCCATTCCTCAGGTGTTGAGACTTTCTGCCAGATTCCAGATAGCACATCTTCTTTCCCGGTTCTGTACAACAGATCACGGAATATATCAATATCCCACACGTCATAAGATGAGTCGAAGAGTATGAGGGTGTTCCGCGCTCTGGTGATTGCGACATAAAGGAGGTTTATCTCATGTTTTATATGCGGGTAATGGCTCTGGTCAAAGTAATGCTCATTTTTTATACGCCTCCATATATCAGCAGATTTTTTATCTGAGGAGAACTTCCATAATAAGACCGTGTCGAACTCCAGTCCCTTTGCTTCGTAAATTGTAAACACGAGTTCTGTATGCAGTGCGTGCTTCAGCTTCCTCTGTTCATCCTTGTTTCGGACAAGGATAATCCTGCCTGCTCCTGTAAGATGTAACCTATTAAGGATCTCTTTCTCGCTTATGCCTGTAAGAAGAAAAGGGGGTCTTCCATTGAATTTCCAGTCTTCTCTTAACTCGGAGCCGGAAAGACCGATTAGCTGTTTTTTCAGATCAAGGAGAGCATTGGAGAGTCTGACTATATTTCCGACACATCGAAAATTAAGGTTAAGTTGGTAAACATCCGGGATATGAACGCCCCTTTCATAGAATCTGTTTTTAACCTCCTCCCAGCGGAAACCACTTGGATTGATGATTTGTTTGGGATCACCGGAAAATACGATGCCTTTATAAGATTTAGCCAGCCTGAAGATAAGTGAAAGCTGGATGTCTGCAAAATCTTGTACTTCGTCACAGACAACCAAATCATAACTAAATCTATTCGCGTGTTTATCCATGAGCTGGATGGCTTGCCTGCACAGGTCAATCTCGTCCCATTGTCCATGCTCTTCCAACATACCCTGGTAATATTCAGCGATTTCGTAGATATCCTTTCTCTCATAAATGAAGTTTGGCGCTCGCTTCTTTCCAATGCTCAGATATTCCTGGTAGGACAGAAGAGGAGTAGAAAAATTCTTTGCCTTTTTTTCAATAATCCTGCGAATTTCACCCAGGATAAATATATGTTCATCACTTGAAGGATTTTTGCCAATTGTTAAGTCCTGAGCAAAATCATCAAATCGGGAATATCTGGTTTTTCTAGCCATAATCCGTTCGATTTTATCCATGATCCCAAGACCTTTAAGTCCAAGAAGGTAATCCTTCAGCTCATTCAGGTCCCTTTGTCTGAGTTCACATCGAATGTAATCCTTCACTAGCTTCCTGTACCGCACTAAATTAATTGGGGGTTTTGCCCCCTTTATTATAGACCTGATTTCTTCCCACACAAGCTCTGCATCATATTTTTGGTGGAGCTTGTGTCTTCGGAATATATTTTCAAATTCCCTTAATCCTACTTCCCTATTTTTTTCATATTCTAAACCTGATGCCTTAGCAATATCTTGCAAAAGGTCGTCAAACACGTAGAAATCAGGTTTCATGTCAGACTTTTCGAGCTCAGTACGTGAAATAAGTCCTGTGTAAATCCTTTCTGAAAACTCTTTTAGATAGGGACTATAAGTAAGAAACAGACTCTTTTTATTGATAAAATCATTTTTCAGGAGATAGTAAACAGAAATGGTTGTCTTTCCGCTTCCTGCCGTTCCGGAAAGAAGAAGAGGTGGAGCAGTCTCAAGAATCTTGTTCTGTTCAGATGTAAGGAATAGGAATATATCAAAATTGTCGATGTCTGTAGAAAGGAGCATTCGCCTCCATTCTTCATCATTCAGAACAAGCCATTTTTGTGGGCCGTAGTCATGGGGGGATTTTTCCTCAATGGCTTCCTGGCTAAAATTTTCTTTCGGAAGTTCATCTATCAAGATATCCGGATAATATTCACTGCTTTCCGGTTCAAAACCCAGGAATGGTGCATTATTAGGAAATACTCTTTGAGCGGTCGTACCAATATCGTCATGCTTAACAATACCCCATAGGTATATAGCTGTTTGGGAGCCATGTTTTCCCAGGGTAAATATTATCCTCTTTCCTTTTGAAAGGCGGGCTTCAAAAATAACTTTTCCCGATACGCCTCTCAACTTTTTGACCCGGACCCCTGAATCCCAGATTCCGTTCTCCAGAAACTCGAATTTCTCCCGGAGCCGCTTTTTCTCTTCCTTGTTGAGGGTAACTATATGACTTTTTAAGGAATCATTCAAAAGCAATATATATTGATTTTTATCATTTAGTTTTAATTTGTTCATTGCTTTCCAAAATCTTCACAGTATTTAGGCTTATGTTTATTTTTTTCACCGCGGAGACGTTAAGTCACCAAGTTTTTTATTATATTAATTTTTCCTCTCTTTGCGTCTTTGCCTGCCTGTCCTACGGACGCAGACAGGCGACTTTGCAGTTTGTTTATTCTTTCTCTGTATCTTGGCGGTTCTTTTCATCCTAAAACTTCAGCGCTTATAAAATATTCCTCTGAACAGACACTTTTTCTTCTTGATTACATTATGTATTTCGGGCAACTTTTTCTGCGCTTCACCAATCCCAGCATTTATGAATTCTTTATATCTCAAAAATTCACTCCAGTGCGCATCTTTAACATCCGGGTGCAAAGAAACATCTGCATTCGCCAGCTGGAGTTTGGATAGATAGAATCCTCTTATGGCATCTGTTCGGGAGATTATATCAATAATGTTTGGATCTTTAAGTGCTCTAATTTGATTAATGCCAACACAAACTTCTATAACAAGATCAGCACCCATTTCTCTAGCTTCATCTACAGGAACAGGAGCCGTAACACTACCATCGGTTAATAATTTTCCATCCCATACAATAGGGGAAATAAAACCGGGAATGCTGGAACTAATCGTTACAGCTTTCTGAATATCTCCTTTTTGAAACAAGATGGGTTGTCCGCTATTAAGATCGGTCGCCGCACAGGCAAAGGGAATATGGGTGTCTTGAATATTTCCCTTATCGATCAAGATTGAAATCGCTTCGGAAAGACGGTCGGTCTTAATTATTCCTGTCCTTGACTGGGCAATATTCACTATTATACGTTTTGCAACAACCTGAGCCAGTTGGCTTAAAAAGGACGGGTTTTGATCGTTCTTTGGAACAATATATTTTAACCCAAGCGAATCATAATCCTGGCTGCTGAAAAAGGATTTCAAACGGTCAATCAGAGCATCAGCGCTGGGATTCTGAGCATACATCGCCCCGATGATAGCCCCCATGGACGTACCGGCGATATAGTCGATCAGAATTTGCTCCTCTTCCAGAACTTTCAACACACCCACATGCGCCAGCCCCCTGGCGCCGCCTCCACCTAACGCTAATCCAACTTTTTTCTTCATCGTTTACTTTAGATTTACTTTAGATCGATCAGTTACGTACACCCGTTTCATAACAACGTCATTGATCGGTCGGTCTCTTTTATTACGCCGAACTTTTACGATTTTATCCACCACATTAATGCCTTTTATGACCTGACCAAACACCGTATAGCCTGCTTTATCCAAAAATAGTTGTTCCCTGACACAGATATAAAACTGACTGCCGCTGGAACGTTTTTCGGGATTTACCTGATCCGCCATCCAGGCAGCGGCTACGGCACCGCGGATATGTTTCTTACCAAACTCAGCCTGCAATGTGTAACCGGGCCCGCCGGTTCCGTCGTTATACATATTATCGTCGCGACTGAGAATATCTCCGCCCTGAATCATGAATCCGGGAATGACCCGGTGAAAGGTCGTACTGTCAAAGTAACCCGCTTTTGCCAGTTTCTTGAAATTCATGGCGTGGATTGGCGCGATGTATGGAAAAAATTCAAAAACAATCGTTCCGTAATCCGTTTCAATCACAGCCACTTCCGATGGAGAGACAACTTCATCGGGCAGAGATTTAACTCTATTCTGAAGTTGTTCAATCTGCCTGCCGGATAACGAACCGGCCCGGATCGTCACACTAATGCAAAGAATTAATAAACACATAAAAAGTTGCCGAATAGACATATGTTCATCTCCTATCTTAAAGTAAAAAGAGGACAGCTCTCTAACTCCAAAAACCTGCCGTGCGCCAAAAGTGTCTCCCCGGGGCAATTTTGATCCACCAGAAGTTAGGTTTTTCTCACGGACAGCAATAAAAGAGTTTTCATAAAAACATCCTATATTGTTGGTGGTCTGTTCTATAACTCAACCCCTCATTGTATTTTTCCTCAATAACATTAGGTCTTCGCTCTCCCCTTCTCTTTGCAAAGAGAAGGGGACGGGGGTTGAGTTCATCATCTCTCCCCTTCCACAATCCTCTTCCAAAAAATGGGTCGGGGGATGAGTTCTATTCCTCCAATTCTTTCAATAATCTCTCAAGCACATCCTCCAAAGATTTTTTCACTTCGGAGTTTTTACATCGTATCACTTTATACTCATTATTTTCCAGAAACTTCTGACGGTATCCATCTTTTTCCTTTAGGGGGTGGAATAAAACATATTTTGTGTTACTATTCACAATTTTATTATAGATAAAAACATTGTAAGATAATTTTTAAGCATGTTAATCTATTCCACCCCCCAAGCGTCCGGTCTTTTATGAATTCCGCCATCTATTTCAACTATTAATCGCTTTGCATGACAGTAAAAATCGACTATATATCCTCCAATGGGATGCTGTCGTAGAAATTTATATCCTCCCAAATTTCTGTTACGGAGACATTGCCACATAATCTCCTCTGTATCGGTAGGATTTTTCCTGTATCTTCTACACAGAGCCTTCAATTCCGGACTGATATATTGAATGTTCCCTTCAAAATCGAACTGTTTATATGATAAGGATGGTTCTTTCATAGTTTTGGGGTTGATCTTAATAATTAAATTAACTTTCTTGGTGATAATTTAGAAGATTTCATAGGAAATCCTTTTTGAGGTTATTTGCAGGTTTGCGAAAGATAGGTGCCCCTGTTACAGGGCAAGTATATCTTATTGCTGTCTCAATATCTATGTTTCTTACCTGGTGTCGAGTAAGCATGTCGCCCCCATTATATGAATAGTTAAACGCATTCAGAAGAGGCTTATGTCCCTCATAGAATCTGCCATATGCCAAAGGCATCGGGACAAGCCGGCATACTGACCTTTGCCTGCTACGGACTTTAAGCAACAAGAAATCGTATATTTTGCCTGGCGCAATCATAATTTTCCTATAATTCGATTAAGGGACCTGCTTTATTCTGAAATGCAATACTCAATTGCACTTTCGGAGCTATTTTTTGAACAGTTTTTTGAAAAAGTTTTTTTACAATCTTTGGATCATTATTCTTTTCACTCAGATGCCCAAGGATCAAATGACGCAATTTTCCGTTTAAGGACAGCTGCTCGAACAGGGCTTTTGCTTGTTCATTTGACAAATGCCCCACCCTGCTCTTGATCCGCTTGATCAGATGCAAAGGATATGGACCATTATCCAACATTTCCATATCATGATTGGATTCTAAAAATAGTAAATCCAGGTCTTTCAAATGTTGATGTAATAATTGGATTTCAGCGCCAACATCGGTGATTATTCCAATACGCTTATCATTGCCCGATACAATTACCGCCACCGGATCTGCAGCATCGTGAGGAATATGAAAAGTCTTGACCTTCAGATCATGAAATATTAATTCGTCACCCGCCGTAAAATGCTGAACATTCACATTCTTCAATAGTACCGGTGAAATTGCCTTATAAGTCGTGGCTGTCATAAATACCGGAACATGAAATCGACGGGCAAAAATACCAATTCCCCGTAAATGATCGGAATGCTCGTGGGTCAGAAGAACAGCGCCGACTTCATCGGCGCTCAATCCAACGGATTCCATTCGAAGAAGCAGATTTTTTACGCTGAATCCCTGATCAATCAGCAGAGCCGGACCGCCGCCCTGTACGTATGTGCTGTTGCCCTTACTTCCGCTGCCCAGGTTGCAGAAAATCATTTTTTACCTGTTCTGCCCCGGGTGGTTATGGGAATGCCGTCGGCGCACTGCGGACATTTTTCCGGTTCGTAGGAAGGAATATCAAGTGATATAAGTGAATAGAAAGGAAAACCGAAATCGATTTTTCCGCCACTGCGATCGATCAGCGCGCCAATACCCATGATAACGCCGCCGCTTTTGACGACGAGATCAATCAGTTCGATTATGGATCCGCCGGTTGTGATGATATCGTCAACAATTAAAACCCGTTCGCCTTTATTAATGGCAAAACCACGGCGGAACACCAGACTGTTCTCTTCACGTTCGGCAAAGATACTGCGGGTGGTGAGAACCCGACCAACTCCGTGGCTGATGATGATTCCACCGGTTGCAGCCCCAACTATGACGTGAGGTTTAGCGCTCTCAAAATGTTCGGCAATGGATTTACAGAGTTTATCGGTTAAAAGCGGATATTGTAATAACTTGAATTTTTCCACATAGGTATCGCTGTGACGACCGGAGGTCAATAAGAAATGACCGTGTAAAATCGCGCCACAGTCCTTTAAAATATCAATATTGGATTCCTGTTTCATTTGTAACCCTTATTTTTTAAGTAATTGACGATAATGTTGCGCCGCCGTCCGAACATTTTCCGGAAATGTGCCTTCCGGCGGATAAAGAATACTACGGGAAACATTTATCAGTCCCAGACCGTTCTCCCGGCATACTGCTAAAGCGGTATCAACGCCGCCACCCTGCTTTCCGACGCCTGGAATCAAAAAGGGTAGTTCAGGGAATTTTTTCCGGATGTCAATTAATTGTTCCGGCTTTGTGGCGCCCATTACCAATCCCAGGTTCTTCTTTTGATTCATGTTGCGGACGATTTCAGCGGTTTTGAGATATAATGGTAATTCACCGCCATGTTCCTGAAGTTCACGACCCGAGGGATTGGACGTCACACAAAGCACAAACGCCCCTTTGGATTCATCCTCAATAAACGGCAAAATGCTGTCTGATCCCAGGTAGGGGTTCAGCGTCACCGAATGAAAGGGCATCGTCTCCAATAGCGCTTTGGCATAAAACTTCGAGCTGTTCCCGATATCACCTCGTTTGGCGTCGGCGATCAGTAAAATATCTTCCGGCGCTTCGCTGACCAGACGTTCGAGAACCTGGATTCCCCGCCAGCCCCACAATTCAAAAAATGCAAGATTGAATTTATAGGCGGGCGTCAGATCAGCAGTTGCCTGGATTACTTCCCGTACGAATTCATATACACCCTGTGCATCTTTGGAAAATCCGGCGGGTAATCTCTCCGGGTCCGGGTCAATTCCCGTACAGAGAAACGATCCTTTTGTCTGAATGCAGTGGTTAAAATAATCGTCATATTTCATGGCACGGAAAGGTACAATTTTTTATGGATTTTTTCAATAAGGAATCGCTATTAAAAACATTTATCACATTTGCATATTTGATTGAATTGTCACATGTTTGCTATATGAAATTCATCGCCGATAATATGCTGGGAAAATTGGCGAAATACCTGCGAATGGCAGGGTATGACACGATCTATCCTCCCCGGAGAAATTCAGACAATCAACTGGAGTT
>JAHIOG010000396.1 GCA_018895675.1 bacterium | reverse complement strand
TGGCAGAATATTCAGGAAACTGTCCGGCTGGAACTGTACAATCTGGTTTTGGCCTGTGGGGGCACTATCAGCGGCGAGCATGGTATAGGTCACAAACGTAAAAAATATATGCATCTGGCACTGGATCCGGTGACGATCGAACTGATGAAAAGAATCAAGCGGGCGTTCGATCCGCAGGTAATTCTAAATCCCGGGAAAATCTTTGATTAATTTGAAAATTATGAACAGACATTTGCACAAAATTGCCGGGGACATTGTTCCGGCAACTATGTTTTCTGGAAGATCGATTAGGGTCAAAAGCTGTTTCAAAATAGTATTTAGAGGGCAGTCTTTGAGTCGGTATATTTGTATGAACAATTCATTTACGGTGGGAAATTAGCGATGATTATCGATAGAAGCAGTCCCGTACCGCAGTATTTTCAGTTGCAAAATTGGCTTCGTGAACAGATTGAGCAGGGGGTGTTTAAGCATGATGATAAAATTCCCACCGAAGAGGAACTGGTTCATATTACGGGTCTGGCAAGGGCTACAATTCGGCAAGCGATCGCGAACCTGGTGAACATGGGATATTTGGTTCGGAAACGAAGACTTGGAACCTTTGTCACTCTGCGGAAAGATTTGTCACAACGAAAAGATATCATCGGTGTGCTGGTACCGGATATTCGAGCGGGGTACGCGCCGGAACTGGCACGGGGCGTTGAGGATGCTGCCGCCAATAATAAACTCAGCACGATTTTATGCAATACCGATGATCTCTTCGTTAAAGCGGATTTCCATGCGGATCGCCTGATTGAAAATTCGGTATGCGGTGTCATTTTCGTTCCAACGGCTGCACCGGATGATAAAAACCGCTTGATTATTGAAAAGTTTCAAAAAAGAAATATTCCGGTTGTTCTTGCGGATCGAATTCTTCCCGATTTGGATGTGGACTTTGTGACGACAGATAATCTTCAAGGTGCCTATTTGTTGACAAAATACCTGTTGGCTAAAGGTCATAAAAAAATTGGAATCACACTGAGTACAATTTTTAGTACGGAGCGGGATCGGTTGGAAGGATACAAAAAAGCGCTTGAGGATTATGGCATCACGGTGGATCCGTCAATCATTAAGTTGCATGATGGACCCTATACGGAAAAGCATTATCTTCAGTCCGCAAAGGCATTATTCAGTCAGTCCGGTGAAATGACAGCCATTTTTGCCGGTCATGACCGGATAGCGTATCTGGTCTATTCCGTTGCACGTAAGATGGGTATCAAAATACCCGCCCAGATGTCGCTGGTTGGGTATGATGATTTGCATCCGACCTACTCGAATTTGATCTCATTAACCACGATGCACCAACCGATTTATGAAATGGGACAAGAGAGTTTGAAAATACTTTTGGATAAAATCCAAGGGGGGGCGGAAACGCTTCAGCAAGTTGTACTGAAATCTCAACTCGTCGAAAGAGCATCTGTTGAATCGTTGGAATAACACTGTAGAATCGCAGGATCGTATGAATAAACAAATCAATATCGGCTTAATCGGAACAGGACGACTCGGGAGTATATATACCGAATATTTACGCAGTTTTTTACCGCAAGCGAATTTAGTTGCCGTGGCGGATTTAATTGTTTCGCGGGCATCCGCTGTTGCGAAACGGTATAGTATCACCAAATGGTATGACAATCATCAAGACCTGATCAGTGATCCCGATGTGGATGCGGTCGTCATTACCGCCACAACGTCTCAGCATAAAGATATTGTCATCTGTGCCGCTAAGGAAGGCAAACCGATTTTTTGTGAAAAACCGATTGCCTTAAATATGATTGATGCCCGTGAAATGAAAAAGATAGTGAATAATCAAGGGGTGTTTTATCAACAGGGGAGTATGCGGCGATTTGATAAGGGTTTTGCTGCAGTAAAACGTAAAATTGATGAGGGCGTCATCGGGACGCCGGTGGTTTTTAGGGGTTCCTCCCGGGACCCGTATCTCCCGACCCTGGAATATCTGCTTCCCGAGAACAGCGGCGGGCAAATTCTCGATATGGCTATTCATGATTTTGATATTGCCCGCTGGTATATGGGCGATGTAAAAACAGTTTATTCGATTGGTGGCATACTGGCATTTCCCGAGCTAAAATCTACAGGTGATACGGATAATGTCGTAATGGCGTTTCGCTTTGAATCCGGCGCGTTGGGGGAGATTGATAT
>JAHIOG010000395.1 GCA_018895675.1 bacterium | reverse complement strand
ATTTCGGGCATCAATAGACCAAAAAAGTGAAAGTCAGGGTATATCTTTCAATGGTTTTTCATATGATTATTATAGGGGTGTTGATTTTAAGTTGAACTGGAAATTTAAAAAAATAGTTCGTACGGTGAATCAATATACTAACCCGGACAACGGGATTATTTTAAATACCAATATTTATCGAAATTATGATAAATTCCTGAAGGATTTTGGCGTCAATGAGGATTTTGGGACTTTAGCCGAAAATTTCCGTAAGAATTATTATTGGAAGATCGACCATGAAGGTGAATGGCGCCATAAATATCCGGTGGTCAACAAATTGGTTGGATCGTTGAAATGGCGAGCGGGCTGGATATCAAAATATGATATTGATACGTTTTTTAACTTTTTCGCCGGAGGAATGCCCGGTTTGAGGGGCTATCCGTTTTATAGTATTGAAGGACGAAATCTCTTCAGCACGCATTATACCTGGAGAGTTCCGTTGTTCCGGGAAAAAGATATCCAGATATTCCCTTTTAATTTGCAAAATGCATTTTTGGCGACCTATGTTGAAACCGGGAATGCCTGGAATAAAGTAAAAAGATATCCGGGAATGAATTGGTCTGATTTTACATTGAATGCCGTGGATGTTGTAAAATCCATAAGCTCGGATTTTAAAACCGATGTGGGTTTCCAGCTGCGCTTAAGCGGTTTTTCCTTTTATGCATATCCGACGGCAATCAGTCTGGACTTTGTGTATGGTTTGGACGAATTTACGGTCGTAGACAGGCAGGACAATCGGCATAATTATGGTAAAGAATGGCGAAGTTATTTAACAATACTTTTTGGATTATAAAGAAGGAGGCAAGATGAAAAGGACGAATTTTATGACGTTGATACTCCTTGGGACGTTATTATCTTCGATTGCATTCGGACAGGTTTATCTGTCGAATGAGACCTTGATCACGTCTGATCGCAGTATGCTGGAAAGCAGTTTGAAGTTTAATCCGGTCGGACAGGATTCTTTCGAGTTTGAATATGAAAAATCACCCGGAAAAGCATTCTTGTTATCGGCAATTGTGCCCGGCGCCGGCGAATACTATGCGGGCGCAAAATGGAGAGCTCTGGCATTTGTCGGCGTAGAGGTCTTTTCATGGGCGATGTATCTTAACCGGAAAGGTAAGGGTGAAGACCTGGAAAAAGAATATAAGAAACACGCCGATGACTATTGGGATTTCGCTGATTGGATGTATTACAGTAATACAAATGACCGCTGCGGCCCTGAGGGTTCTCATCATCTTTATATCAGTTATACAGTCGGGGATATTGAGCAGGAATTTGTAGTTGATAAGGATTTTCCCTATGATTCCCTGATGTTATTTGTAAATGGTGGAATTGGTGTGCTGGAGCCCATTCGCACACGGGATTATTACGAGAATATTGGCAAGTATGATCAGTTTGCCTGTGGCTGGGACGATTATTATGACAATCATTATATTGATGGTAGCCTGGTGGCCGATACGGTTTTCGCTACTCCTCGACGGGAAAATTATCTTGGACAGCGTAAAGATTCCAACGACGCCCTGAAAATGGCGACTAATTTTGCTACAGCGGTAATGTTTAACCATCTTATCAGCGCTTTTCATGCGCAGATAGCCGCAAAGAACTATTCGTCCGAAGCGGAAAAAGTCAGCTGGCATGTCGGTATAGTAACGGATGTACGGCAGAAGAATCCATTTAGAGGACTTTCGTTATCTGTGGCATTCTAAATCTTGTTTGATGAATAATTGTGTATATTTGAAGCTGGGAAATGATATGAGTTTTACGAAAATCGAAAGACTGTGTTTAATTTTATTGATAACTGCTATTTTTGTCCTGAGCGGATGCGCCGGAACCAAAATAAAACCGGGTATGAATACCGAGGAATATTTTAAAAAAGCTGAAGCCGCCCTTAAGAAAAAAAAGTGGGATTCCGCCATTGATAATTTTAATATGGTGCTGCTGAACAGTCCCGGAGGTGAACTTGCCGATGACGCCCAGTATTATCTGGGTGAATGTTATTTTAATAAGAAAGAGTATCTTCTTGCCGTTTCTGAATTCCAGCAGTTGACTGAACGATATAGCTACAGTCCTTTAGTTGAGGAATCTTATTATAAAATTGCATTGTCCTATTTCGAGCAGTCGCCGAAATATCCGCTGGAACAGGCAAGCACATTGAGAGCGTTACAGAATTTTCAGGATTTTATTGATGCCTATCCAGCCAGCGAATTGCGAATGCAGGCGGAAGAAAAAATTGGTAAAATCCGGAATAAACTGGCTCGTAAAGTATATGAAAGCGGAAAACTCTATCGAAAAATGGAAGAATGGAGATCGGCGGTTTTTTATCTGGATAAAATGCTTGAAGAATTTTACGATACTGATTGGGCTATTCCAGCAATATTAGAAAAAGCTCATTGCTATATTAAGCTGCGTCAATTTGATGAATACAAGAGTATCGTTTCGAATATTCGAAAGAGTGAACAATCACCTGAAGTTGTTGAACGGCTACATTATCTGAACCGTTTGTATGCAAAAGAACAGTTTAAAATTGCAAAAGAAAAGAAGAAGCTGTCAAAATGAGTGTTTGTCTCTATGGCGGTACCTTTGATCCTCCTCATTTGGGACACCTTGCCATTGCTGAATATATCAGAGACAAACTGAATATTGAGACAGTTCTATTTATCCCCGCCTATATTGCCCCTCATAAAATCAAATATTCAGTTAGTTCTGTTGAAGACCGTTTAAAAATGTTACAACTGGCGGTATCTGATCATTCCGGACTGCAAATATCTAATGTGGAAATTCAGCGGAAAGGGGTATCCTACTCAATCGATACAATCAGACAGATAAAAGAGGGAATGGACATTAGAAGTAAAGATCTGTATTTCCTTATTGGCGCCGACAGCCTTCTGGAATTTCATACATGGCGTGATCCGGATAAGATTTTAGAAGAATCAAGCGTGCTGGTAGCGGGAAGACCGGGCTTCGATATCCGGGAAGTTTCAGAAGAATTCAGAAATAAAATACAGATGGTATCTGCTCCGCTTATTGATATATCAGCCACAATGATTCGCCAGAGAATAATAGATGGGAAGTCGATTCGGTCGCTTGTACCTGCGCTTGTAGAGGATTACATACTCAGGAAGGGATTATACCGATCCTGATATATTATTTTTGTTCCATTTTGTACAAGAAGTTACCTTGTTTGGGGAACACAATTTCCCTAAATTTGCCAAATGGAATTAAACGTTCGTAATTTTTCAATAATTGCTCATATAGACCACGGTAAATCGACTCTCGCTGATCGAATGTTAGAATTTACCGGAACAATCAGTCAGAGAGATATGAAATCCCAGGTTCTTGATGACATGGATTTGGAGCGGGAACGGGGCATTACGATAAAATCCCATCCGATTCAGATGAATTACCAGCATTCGGATAAAAAAAAGTATGTATTAAACCTGATCGATACGCCCGGACATGTGGACTTCTCCTATGAAGTGTCCCGCAGCCTGGCTGCCTGTGAAGGAGCATTATTGTTAGTAGATGCATCCCAGGGTGTTGAAGCTCAGACCGTCAGCAATGCATACCTTGCGATAGATAATGATCTTGTTATCATACCGATTATTAATAAAATCGATTTGTCCGGTGCCGATATTGACAGTGCCAAACACCAGTTAATGGATCTGATTGGTTGCGAAGAAGACGAGATAATTTTAACAAGTGCAAAAAGCGGCAAGGGATTGCAGGATGTTTTCGATGCAATTATTAGTCGAGTGCCACATCCCAATTACCAGCCTGACGAACCATTCCGGGCTTTGATTTTTGACTCAATGTTTGATTCTTTTCGCGGCGCGATTCCATACGTGAGAGTTATGGACGGTAGAATCAAAGCCGGCGAACATATCCGTTTTTTTTCTAATAATGCCAGTTATGAAGTAGCCGAAGTGGGTTGTTTTAAAATGGGTCGGATAAAAACGTCCAGCCTGGTTTCCGGAGACGTTGGGTATATCATTGGCGGTATAAAAGACATCTCGAGAGTAAAAGTGGGTGACACGATAACCAATAAAATTAAACCTGCGAAAGAATCGCTACCGGGATATCGGGAAATTAAACCAATGGTTTTCAGTGGTATGTATCCGGTGGACAGTGAAGATTTTACAGATTTGAGAAGCTCTCTTGAAAAAATGGCGTTGAACGATTCATCGTTGGTATTTGAAGCGGAAACATCCAATGCATTAGGGTTTGGATTCCGTTGTGGCTATCTGGGGTTGCTGCATATGGAAGTAATCCAGGAACGTCTGGAACGGGAATTCGATCTGGACCTTATTACAACAATGCCCAATGTCAGATACCAGACCATCATGAAAAACGGGGACATGATCGAGATTCATAATCCGTCGGATATGCCGCCCGCCGGTGATATTGAGGTAGTGAAAGAACCATATGTAAAAGCCGAAGTTATTGTTCAAACCGATTTTCTCGGCAATGTCCTGAAATTATGCCAGGACAAGCGGGGAATTTACAAAACCACTCACTATCTGGATACTGAAAAGGTTCAAATAATTTATGAATTGCCGCTTGGTGACATCGTATTTGATTTCTATGATAAATTAAAATCCGTTTCCCGGGGATATGCGTCTTTCGATTACGAACCCATTGGTTTTCGACCAGGTGACTTGGTTAAACTGGATATTTTGATTAATGGCGAGCCGGTGGATGCTCTATCTTGGATTGTACACCGCGATAAGGCGTTTTATCATGGGTGCGAACTTTGCAGTAAACTCAAGGAATTAATACCCAGGCAACTTTTCGAGGTTATCATTCAGGCAGCCATCGGTAGTAAAATTATTGCCAGAACAACTGTGAAAGCATTACGAAAAAATGTGACAGCAAAATGTTATGGCGGTGATATTACCCGGAAACGCAAACTGCTCGAAAAGCAGAAAAAAGGAAAGAAACGAATGAAACAGGTTGGCAGGGTTGAAATTCCTCAAGAAGCTTTTTTAGCAGTTCTAAAAATGGAACATTAACTCCTCAAAATTTGCATAATGATATTTTAATTTTAAAATGAATATTTTGCGTGCATATTGGCAACATTCCAGATCCCCATTCTATAGCCTTATTTTTACGATTCCGTTGTTAATCAGTTATGAATTACTGATTTTTAGTTTTAATCATTCCGATATATTAGGACTTCGAAACGGCGCCGATATATTATTCCGGCAATTTTTCGCAATGTTCAATGTCTATGGTTTTTATCTGGTAGGGTTTTTCGTTCTTAGTGTGTTACTAATTGCATATTATTTTCATAGCAGACAAAATGCTGACCATAAATTTCATTTTCAGTTTTTTATATTAATGTTCCTGGAAAGCGCACTATTTGCCCTGTTGATGTTCGTATTCATTGATAAAATTGGAAATTATTTAATTGCGATTGGAACAATACCGGGAAAAAAGGAGATGATCGCTCTTGCCCTTGGAGCTGGTGTTTATGAGGAGTTTATTTTCCGGGTTGTTTTGGTTAGTGGGTTTCTATTTTTTCTGCGTGATATATTACGATTGCAACCTCATTTTGCAGCGGTTTTAGCGATTGTGTCCGCTTCCCTGATATTTTCGTTTTTTCATTATTTGGGAAATTACGGAGACATCTTTGAAATGAAGTCTTTTCTTATACGTTTTGGTGCAGGTATTTTTTTATCGATACTTTATGTATTACGTGGCTATGGAATTACGGCATATACACACACCTTATATGACTTACTGGTTATTGTATTATAAAAACCGGATCATTGATTTAAGTGATAAAGATTGTGCGGAGAGATTCGTCTTCGCTACGTTACGCCGAACAAGGCGACGGACAGGCCCAGGGATTTCCCGCTTTTAGCGGGACGAACCCTGGATATTGATAAGTTTTTTAAAAGCTTTTCCACCTTTATAAGATTTTATTTGTTTTTCACGAGTCTTTGCATCTTTGATAGTTATAAATTCTTCGAAGTAAATTAGTTTCAGCGGGCGTCTATGCTTTAATGATTGGGTTTTGCCCGAATTGTGTTCATGAATACGTTTTTCTAAGTTCGATGTGTATCCAATATAAAAGCCGTTGTCTTTATTGCTTTGGAGGATATAAACAAAATACATTTGCGGAGAGACAGGGATTTCCCGCTTTTAGCGGGACTAATCCCGCTTACAGCGGGGCGAACCCTGGATATTAATAAGTTTTT